>NZ_JBXXZH010000177.1:0-20127 GCF_059640475.1 Calothrix sp. CBUCES-K 9914 | reverse complement strand
AAAGACGCGCGGGTTTAAGCGCAATAAGAATAATCCATTACCGCATTCTGCAATTATTGTAGACGAAGCGAGTATGTTAGATTTATTCTTAGCGCACTCGTTAGTACAAGCATTAGGCGATGCTCAGTTATTATTAGTAGGAGATATCGACCAACTACCATCAGTAGGCGCCGGAAATGTTTTAGCTGACTTAATAAATTCGGGTAAAGTACCTGTAATTCGACTTACCCAAGTATTTCGTCAAGCACAAACAAGTAAAATTATCACTGCTGCTCACCAAATAAACCTTGGACAACAACCTAATATAGAAACTATTTCAAATACACCAAAATCAGATTGTTTATGGCATGGGGGAGGGTATCAACCTGAACATGGAGTACAAGCAATTTGCGAGCTAATTACTGATTTTATTCCCAAACTTGGTTATTATCCTGCCACTGATGTACAAGTATTGTGTCCAATGAGTCGCGGTTTAGTCGGTACACGTAATCTTAATAATGTACTGCAACAACTAATTAACCCACCTAGTTCTCAAAAAGTAGAAGTTACGAGAGGTGGGACAATTTTTAGAACGGGGGATAGAATAATTCAGCTAACTAATGATTATCAGCGGGAAGTATTTAACGGTGACGTTGGTTTTATTACTAATATAGACACCGAAGAACAAGAAGTTAAAATTCAATACCAAGAACGCGAAGTTACTTATGACTATGCTGACCTGAATGAAATTGCTCTTGCTTGGAGTATTACAACGCATAAGTCGCAAGGGTCCGAATATCCAGTAGTAATTTTGCCTTTATATACTCAACATTACATGATGCTATCGCGCAATTTACTATACACAGGATTAACGCGCGCGAAAAAGTTGGCAATTATTATTGGTTCTAAGAAAGCTATATATATGTGTGTTCGTTCTACTAAGTCACAGGAACGTTATACACAGTTACAACAAAGATTAATGAAATCGATCAACTAATAATGTTCCTTTATACAAAGCTTCAAACTTTGCCACAACCATATTAAATTTTTTATCCCACTCATCCGAATCAAAAGTAGAGAAAACTAATTGAGAAAACAAAACGTCTTGTCTATCGACAATATTTTCAATTACTTTCTTAAACTCGTTAATTATATTTTGGCTAAAAGTATTTTTTATATCACGTCCTAGTAAGAAAGCAGGCGCCTGTTCATATTGTATAACCTCTTGAGATAATTCATCAATTAGCTCATCAAATACACGGTCGTCAAGACTTTGCTGGACTATTTATTGTTAAAATTCCATCAACATTTGTTTTGTCAGGTATATTATATTGTTCATGTAAAGTTGCTCGAATATCAGGCAGCACTTTTAGGTTATTTAGACACTTTTGCAATAATTGATTTTCATCGCTCATATATTAATATATGTGTAAATTCCAATAATTTACCTAGCTATTTATATTCTAAGTTATAAATTACTGAATGGAACAAAGTGGCAACGGTTATAACGCGGATGGTTGATTGAGTATTTATTTACATACCGTATGGATATTTTTCATGATTAATAATTCCACTTTCTCTGATTGTAATTAAGCTCTTTGCATAAGCAATAAGTAGTTTGAGGCAGTAAAGAAGACGGTCTTGTATGTATCTGTCGCTATCCGAGGCTGCTTTGAATGGTTCATTTAGGACTTCTTCTACATCACGAATAATTATATGTTCGGGAATCCATAGAAGATGTGTGTTTTTGTAGCTGCTCATTCGGAGTTCTGCTACTGGATAGGCGCCTCCACGACTTGAACTCACAGCTACAATGAGTCCTGGTTTGTGGGCTAGTTCATTATTATCGCATAAAAGGAAGAAGTTTTTTAAACGTGGAGGAACCATCCCGCTCCACTCTGGAGAAATAGCTATTAGTGCATCGCATTCCTGTAATGTTTTGGAAACTGGCGCCCACTCACGCTCCCATTTTTCAGATTTTTGCCACTTAGATTCCTCCCATTCGGGTAAAGGTTTTTTACCTAAATCAAAAAGTACTGTTTCCACCTCCTTGAACTCTGGTTGAGCAAGCATGTTTTGAATAAATAGGGCAACTTTTCCTGATTGAGATTCTACACGATGGCTGCCAGAAACTATTGCAATTTTCATTTACAACTCCTTGGGATGTGTGGAAACAAGTTATACTACGCCCATAAGCTAGATACATTTAGTGACCAATCTGGTAATAATTCCGGAAGGGTCAATGTATCTCCATCTTCTAACACGGTGACTGCGGCACCAAGTTTATATATAGATATATTACGCTGGTCTGGGTCTATAAGAATTCCAAATTTAATTCCCCATTGTAGTTGTAAAAAAGCCTGTATTTTTTTCTGTAATGGCAGTAAGCGGTTGAAAGCTGATTTTACTTCCATTACAAGCTCTGGCGCCATTTCTGGATAGGTTCGAGGTGTGCGTTTTAATCTTTCACGTGAGATATATGAGTAGAACAAAACTGCTAATAGTTGACAATTTAGTATATGTATTGTCTTAAATTTACCTCAATATATTCGGTATAATCATAAAGATTTAATAATTTTTTACCCTGAGATCACTAGGTGAGCAGATTCCCGACAACTTCTGCAAAGTCGGGAATCTTAAGGAATCTTAACTCCCAAAATTTAATTTTCTGGTACAAGTAATCCAATTATTATCAATAGCCAAAAAATTGCCCCGACCACAATCCACACAACCTCTCTTCCTGTAAAAGATGTTCTTATAGGTAGATTAGGCTGTTTTTGTGCCCAGTAAAAATTGAACGCCCTGAGAATTGTAATTAGAGGAATAAAAGAGAATAACCATATAAAGTCAAATGGATCTGGCAATCGTGCAAGTACAATGAATATCCAATAAATTAACGTTATCAGAAAAGGTGAAGGTCTATTTCTGTATCCTTCTGACTCAGCTAAAGCAAAGATTTTTTGACACAAGTTGTACAAATAGAAAGGTAAAAACCAGGAACGAAACCAAGCACTAATCTGAAGATTCTCACGTTCTTTAATGAATTTCCATTGCTTGTGCGACCAGGGTAATTGATATAATCCATACGTAATTATATATAAAAAGCAAAACTTCCAAATTGGCTGTACATTAGAATATTGCTCTTTGGCTATTGACTGATTTGCTGGAGCCATAAAGTTTTTCCTTTATAGTGTTAGGTTTACAATTCGTTAAGTAAGCTGCCAAACTTTGATAATGCCGTCATCACTACTACTAGCAATCGTCCTACCATCTGGGCTTACGGTGACACAACATAGCGATTCTGAATGCCCTGTAAGAGTGCCAATCAATTTTCCTGTACCTAACTGCCACAGATTAATGTTTTGATCGCGACTGCCACTGATAAGAGTGTTTCGATCAGGACTGATGGCAACTGCTGTTACCCAGTTGGAGTGTCCCTCAAGGGTGCGAATCATTGTTCCACTATCTATATCCCAGAGGTGTATAGTTTTGTCATTACTACCGCTAGCAAGAATATTCCCATCTGCATTAATAGCTACAGCACGAACTGAGTCTAAATGTCCAGTAAATGTGCTTTCCAATTTTCCTGTAAGTAAGTTCCAAACTTTAATTGTGTTGTCCCGACTGCCACTGATGAGAGTCTGACCGTTTAGACTTAGCACGACAGCATGAACTAAATCAGAATGACCTGCAAGGGTACGTATTAGTTTACTAGTAGGTAAATTCCAAACTTTAATTGTGTTATCCCGACTACCACTTACAAGAATCTGACCATCCATACTAATAGCTATAGTATGAATTGAGTCCGAATGCCCATTGAGATTACGTATCAAGTTTCCGCTATTCATCTGCCATAGCTTGATAGATTTGTCCAAACACCCACTAACAAGCGTCTGCCCATCTGGACTAATGGCAACAGAAGTAAACCAAGTAGCATCTCGCCGACGAAACCCAGACTGTGGAGTAAAGGTACGGATTAAAGTACCACTGCCTAGATGCCACAATTTTATAGTGTTGTCATCGCTACCAGTCACAATTGTCTGATTATCTGGGCTAAAAGCGACAGACCGTACCGAAGCAGCATGACCTGTTAGGGTATGAACGCATCGCCAAATTTTAGTTTGAGACTGTTGAGACTTTGCGGTTGGGGCAACTGTTTGGGGTAGTGTAATTCGCTGCTGCGTAAAGTGTTCGCTTGATTGGAAATTCTTCGCTCTTGTTGAGGACTGTTTAACGGTAATGGCTGCTACTTTCAATACCATTAGCCCTAATTGTAAAAGGCTGCTTTGAGAAAGTATTACTTGTCCGTGCAACAATGGTATCCCATTCACAAAAGGGGGATTACTATCACGCAGATTCCGCACCCAAAATTGGTGCTGTTGTTGATCGAAGAATATTTCGACGTGCAAACCTGATACCGTTGGTTCAGATAAAACAATATCGCATTGTGCAGGGTCGCGTCCGATACGTACAGTACCTGGGTTTTTACTTAATTGCCGCTCGCTGATAATCTGAGTTTTTGTTTGTCCTGCTTCCATCCACTCTATAGTCAACTCATATATATCTGTCCCAACTTCAGTAACTGCCTGCGTTTTTGGGAATGTATAGGATGATGGCAGTATAGTTTGTGCAGGAGTTTTATTTTCTAGGTGTTTTAGAGCTTGCAGTACCTCAGTTGCTGATTGATAACGGTCTTTGAAGTGGTAGCGTGTCATATGAGTTAGCACTTCTGGCAACCCACTACTAACATTGATAAGATGCAGCCAAGCAATTTCGCCCGTTTGTGAGTCTTCTTCTAAGTTACCAGGATAAACTCCTGTTAGTGCCTGGATACCAATCATCCCTAAAGCGTAAATATCACTGCTAGGACGCGGTTTACCTCGCCCTTGTTCAGTAGGCATATAACCAGGAGTGCCAATTACTACACTCCTGACCGAATGCTGATTTTCAACTGCCGTTACTAAAGCTTGCACCTGCTGCTTAACAGCACCAAAATCAATCAAAACTAACTTATTGTCCTGTCGGCGCCGGATAATATTGTCAGGTTTGATATCTCGATGGATAGTATTTTGCTGATGGATAAACTCTAAAATTGGCAGAACGTCTTTTAATAGAGCAATTACATATGCTTCATCTAACTTTTTTCCAGGCGCCAATTCTTTGGTTAGAGTATGCCCTTCAATAAAATCTTGCACCAGGTAAAATTCCTCATTTTCGGCAAAAAAATCTGTAATTCGAGGAATTTGATTATGATTTCCTAACTTAACTAAGGCAGCAGCTTCGCTTTCAAATAAACGTTTTGCAATCGTAAACGTATCGGGGTCAGTACTTGTAGGCTTGAGTTGTTTGATAACGCACTTCGGATTACTAGGTAAGCGTGTATTTTCGGCAACGTAGGTTTGTCCAAATCCTCCGGCGCCTAAAGCTTCAATAACTTTATAACGACTATCAAGCAGTTGACCTATCATACTCTCCTCAACTTTACGTACAAAGTAAAAGCAATTCTAGCTACCACCAGTAAGTGATATTTTCCAAGCTAAGTGAAAAAATCGTATACTTTCTTAAAGATTAAACTTCCACCTACTTAAATCAAATATTTACTTACGAATCTAAACTTGGTTCATTATAAGTATAGGTATGAACTATACACACTTATGCAGTTCTGAAAAACATGGGAAAGGTGCCAGAATTTTTTGTGATTAAAAAATAAATTTAAAAACTAAACGTATTGTATTTTTAAATGCTTTCAAGCACAGTTGTCAAATTTTTTACACTGGATAACTGGATTACTTAAAAAAAACTCAATGAATTTGAAGCGCAAACTCAAGAATTATCGTAATTGCTTCTTAATTGCAATTCTGTCTACTGTAATGGTAACTTTGCTCGGCGCCCTAACTCCAACTAAATGGTTCTATAATTCAAGTCAAGCATGTGATGTAAGTATTTATGTAGTTAATGGTGGTGTACACAGCGATATTCTTCTGCCAGTAAAAACTTCAAAATTTAACTGGAATGATTTTATTCCACTAGAGCAAATTGGCACTGACACAAATCAACAATATAAGTATCTCAGTTTCGGTTGGGGAGAGCATGACTTTTATATTAACACCCCAACTATCGCGGATATTAAAGTTCATACTGTTATCAAAGCCTTATTTTATCCTAACAATACTTCGGTGATGCACGTTAGAGGTTTTAATAATCTACCTGGCAAAAAATATAATGATATCAAATGTGTACGTGTTAGTTATGATAATTATCTTAGATTGGCAAAATTTATTCAAAAATCCTTTGAAACCAATAATACAGGTAATGTCACTCGACTTGCTAATGGTTATAACGCTTATGGTGGATTTTATGGCGCCACTGGTAATTATTCAATTCTCAGAAATTGCAATAACTGGACAGCAGAAGCTTTAAGACTAGCTAATGTTAATACTCCTGTTTGGAGTGGTCTTTCAGCCCCTATTATGTGGCACCTTAGAAATAATTGTAGTTGTGGATAAAATATATAAATTATTTACTTACTTATTAAATCTTCTGCAACTTTTGCCAAAGATACTTCTAGAACTTTACCAAACAGGCGCCGCTGTACAAAGGCGCCGTCTATCAGTAATAATAAAACTGTTGCAAGCGAGTTTGGGTTATTTATATTGGCTTCTTCTGCTAGTTGAGTCAAACGTTCTAGCACTGCTTGTTTATGTTTCACTGCTAGTTGGTGTCCGGGATAATCTAACTCTCCATATTCTGCGGTTGTAATAATAAACGGACATCCTAAACATTCTGGTTTTGCCAGTAGCTCATCTAACCATGTGAATACCCTTAATAACTTTTCTAAAGAATGGGACGGACACTTGGCTATTTCAGCTTCCAATAAATCCCAAAAACGCTGGTTACGCTGTTCTAAATATGCAACCACCAAATCATCTTTTGACGGAAAGTATCTATATAGTGTTGATTTTGCCACCCCTGACTTTGCAATAATCGTATCTACCCCTGTCGCTCTGATGCCTTCGCTGTAAAATAACTCGTCAGCTATATTGAGAATATGCTCGCGCAATGTGGATTTACCTCCGTCTTGCAATCCCAAAGCGCTCTTTTTCGGCATTAAGTCCTCCGTTTTTTATATAACCCTATTGACATGATACAGACCTGTCTGTAATATTGCAATTACAAACACAAGACAGACCTGTCTGTACTAATAAATTAAAAAAGAGCAAATCAATGAAAATTGGAATTATTGGCAGCGGAAACATGGGACGCTCACTAGGTATCCTCTGGGCAGAACAAGGACACCAGGTGTTTTTTGGCTCGCGCGATAGTGAAAAAGGGAAAGCAGTTGCCCAAAAAGCAGGACTTGGAACGCAAGGAGGTGCAAACGATGAGGCGGCAGCATTTGCGGATGTGATATTGTGGACAGCGCGCGGAATTGTACCATCAGAGTTACTATCTAACACAGAAATACTGAACGGTAAAATAATTATTGATTGTAATAACCAGGACATTCCAGAAGAATTTGCATATCCTGCGATAGTGGAATCTTTGGCAGAAAAGCTTGCTTCAAATGTGCCAAACGTGCGTGTAGTGAAAGCTTTTAATACAATGGCACAGGAAGTATTTGAATTGGCGCCTACACCACTCAAAGATTATCAAGTTTCGGTGTTTGTAGCTGGAGATGATGAACAAGCTAGAAATACCGTAATGCAGCTTGCCCAAGAAATCGGATTTGCACCAGTAGATTCTGGGGTCTTACGTAATGCGCGGTTAGTAGAAGGGTTGGGAGATTTTATTCGGATGATAATGATAGGTCAAAAACAGGGTTCTTATGCAACTATTTCGGTTAATGTATTACCGAAAGCAGAACAACAGCGTTTAGGTGGAAGACAAGCTTCATCATTATCTTAAATTAGGGTTTAAATATTTTTCTTCCCCAACTGTAATTAACACACTAGCAATACTTTTGCACCAAAGCAATAATTGGATACCTCGGTGTAGTTCCAGAACAACTAGGACATGGTTATTCGACTGAATTACTAACTCAAGGAACTCAGACTCTTTTATCTGAAGGTGCAACCTGTATTCGCTCTGATGCTGATGTAAATAATGTACCAATGGTATCTGCTTTTATGCGCGCTGGATACAATCAGTTTGCTTTAAGAAAAGAATACCGCAGGCGCCACAATTAGCCGAAAAACCGTATCAAAGTTGTTGTTGGAACCAATTCCTCTATTTCCATACACATGATTCTACCTTCTCCTACATCTTTATATAACCACATTATAGTAAAAGAGTTCTATTGTAAAAGCACACGGGCTTTAATGGTTCCAGTTTACGTAGTCAAATAAGGAATTATACAAAAGCTATTGGAAAATGTGAACCAATGGTTCACAAAAATAATAATCAATCTCATTTAGATATTGTGAACCATTAGGTGCCAATTGGAAACTCTGAGATGCAACGACAGAATTCCGAAAAACTTCTTGACGATTGGATATCAAAGGCTTACATTAAAAATACAATACTTTTGTACCAAATATCAAGTTATTTGATTGACATTCTTTAATAACACCATCGTATATGAATATTTCTCAATATATCGAATCTAAGCGCAACGCGATGAAGAAAATTCCAAGTGATATTCGTGAGCGTTGGAATAACCGTTTGGTAAAGAACTCATGGCATTTGCAAGGAATTGACGGCGCCGCTCAATATCTAGCAAATTATGGTAACAATATTGGTATTGCCAAAGTTCTCGCGTTTGCCATATGCGCCGAGTCAGAAGGATATCCAGAAGTTGCGATGGGGTTCTGGCAGAAAGCTTTTGAAGTTGAAACAGGTGCGGCACCTACTACACCAAAGAAAACAAAAACAACTATTACTACTACAGAGATTACAGTCATTCCAGAAGCGGCGCCACCCTTAGTTGAAGAGTTACCATCACATCTACAACCAGGACGCATTGTTACAATGCAAGCAGTTGATGCACCGTTAGATAGAGAATATTATATTAATTCTCCTGATTATTGGGGACAACCTAAACGCGATGGTAACAGGTTGGTAGTAGTAGCAACGAAAGATAAAGTTTACTATCAGTCCCGCTCGACCAATATAAAAGCACAACCAGCTATTGAAATTAATCATTTATTACTTGAACTAGCTAATCAAATCGGTACTTTTGTACTTGACGGTGAGTTATACTATCTTTCTGCAACAGGTAGTGAACATCGAACTGCACCGCAAGCAGCAATGGTAAACGAAAAAAACGGACAACCTGTTGTTGCAAAACCAATTTACGCTATTTTTAAAGCTTTATGCTTTGCTGGCAAAGATTTAACGACAGTTAGTGAAGCTGAACGTATCGAAGCAGGAGAAGAAATAGGTAAACATTTAGATAAACAATTTTTTGAAGTCGTTCCAACTGCCAAAATGAAAGCCCAGAAAGCATCTTTAGCTGCTAAACAAGAATCTGAGGGTCGAGAAGGTGAAATATGGATATCAAATAATTGTCAATACACTGGTGGTAAAGATACGCGCGCTTATGTGATGGTGCGAACGAAATATAATTTGGAGTTAGATCTAATTATTACCGAATGTACAAAAACAACAGTAGCAGGTAGACCGTTTAGCGCGCTCAATGTCGCACAAGAAGTCAAAGGTAAATTAGTACCAATGGGTTCTGTTGGAACAGGATTTTCGCAACATGACATGGAAGAAATAGCTCGGCGCCATAATCTAAATCCCGGAAGCGTTAAAATTACAGTGCGCTGTCAAGGATTAACCGAACGTGGAAAACTATGGCACGCGCGCTTTATCGGAATTTGCGAAGAGAAAATTTAATACCGATGCACTATTTTTGTATAATGATTTCACTTAATATATAAAATCTAGCAATGCAACAATTGTCTCTTCCTCTTGATTTGCCTGGTTGTGAACCTGTTAATAAAACTTGGTTTCAGGAGATGCTAGCAACTCTTGGAGTCAGACAGGAACCAGCATGGCCGGATAGCTTTGGCAAATCTCTCCAAAAATGGCTTCGTAAGCAGGGACATACTCCAGTTAAGACACTTAGTTTATTTTCTGGTGGTGGTGGATTAGACATTGCTTTTCATGATGCTGGTTTTGAAATCATTCAAATGGTCGAGCTTGAAGCTAAGTACATCCAAACGTTACAGCGTAATTCGCTACAAGGAAAATGGTTGTCAGGCGCCAAACCTATATGTATAGATATTAGAGAGTATTTTCCATTATTCGATTTTAAGATTGATTTTATTATTGGTGGACCACCCTGCCAAAGCTTCTCAGCTGCTGGACGTAGAGCAGCAGGAGTATCTGGAATTACAGATGTTAGAGGTACATTGTTTCAAGAATATGTTCGTATTCTTAAAACACTTCAACCAATAGGTTTTTTATTTGAAAATGTTTATGGAATTACTGGCGCCAATAAAGGCAAAGCTTGGCAAGAAATTCAAGAAGCTTTTAGAGAAGTTGGGTACAAAATTTACTATCGTATTTTAGATGCAGCCGATTATGGAGTACCTCAACATCGAGAGCGTTTATTTATTA
The DNA here is from genome assembly GCF_059640475.1 of Calothrix sp. CBUCES-K 9914. Lineage (NCBI taxonomy): Bacteria > Bacillati > Cyanobacteriota > Cyanophyceae > Nostocales > Calotrichaceae > Calothrix > Calothrix sp. CBUCES-K 9914. The sequence goes on along the minus strand of NZ_JBXXZH010000177.1, from coordinate 9,585 downwards.
TCGGGTTAAAAGAAGGTGAATATTTATTTCCATATCCGACTCACGGTCTAGACTCTCTTAATCAAAATCCCTACTACTTTGCAGCACAAGCAGTAAAAGGCGCCTACAATTCAGACATTGAAGTAGGGCTAAATGGAAGGTATGGACATTTGCTCGAACATATCCCACCTGGACTTAATTATAGCTTTTACACAAAAGAAATGGGTTATCCCAATCCAGTATTTAGCTGGAGGTCTAAATTTTCAGATTTTTTATATAAAGCAGATCCAGAAACCCCAGTGCGAACTATCAAAGCACAAGGTGGCCAGTATACTGGCCCTTTTAGTTGGGAAAATAGAAAGTTTTCTATCTCTGAATTAAAACGTTTGCAAACTATTCCAGATGAGTATGAAATAGTTGGAAACCAACAAGTTGCTATCGAACAAATTGGTAACTCAGTTCCTCCTCAATTAGGCAGGATATTAGCACTGAGTATTTTAGAACAAGTCATGAAAGTTAAATTACCTAGTTCAATAAGTTATCTATCACATCATCAAAAATTAAGCTTTAGACAACGCAAAAGGGAATTAACATATATTTATTTGCAAAAAGCTAAAGCTGCAATCACAGATTTAAAAGACAAAGGAAAAATTTTATATTTACCTAGTTATCAATCTGAAGATAAAGGAGAAATAATTAGATTTTTGTCTCCTAATTTTGCTTGGAAGAAAGAAGAAACTGCTAAAGCTAAGAAAATCTACATTAATTATGATTTAGATGATACACGCTGGTTAATCAAAGCAAGTCTAAATCCAAATTGGGATGACGATGAAAAGTTCGCTATAGAAATGAATCCATCCTACGGTCATGAAGAATGGGTTATCTGTACAAACTTAGTTAAACTTTGCGCTCAAGATTTAGATTTGCAAATACTAACATCTCTTTGGAAATATTTTGAAGAAAAATTAACTGAAATTACAGGTAAAGCTGATTTAGTACAGTTATCCGGGTATTATCAATATAGTCCAAAAATTCTTAGTATTATGACCTTTCACCCGAAATTAGAGGTTAATGAACTTTGGCATGTTATTCAATGTGTAACAAAAAGTATTGGCACAGCTTCTCAACTTTCAGACACAGAGCTTGCGGAAAAATGGAGTGTCAAAGCAGAAGATATATTTTCTTATCTTCAATCTTTACGAAGTATAGGTTATGAAGTTAGAAATCATAATACAAACTCACAAATTCCTAAAGGTAAATATTTAATTCCTTATGCCTTTCCAACATTAAATCCTAAAAGCGTACAACTTCGTAAAACTTTTAAAAATTTATAGATAAAAAAATATTTCTTGAGTGTTTGATTGTTGTAAGGGTAGAATTTCTGAGATACTGGATTGTGGTATCTCGCAGAAGCTTTTTAAAATGACTATCGAAGTAGATTATCGTTTTCCAGCAGATGTAAATGCTGAGAAACAAGCTAAAGTTATTGCTATAGGGCAAACTGTTGGAACTTGGGACGCGCGTTTTGCCCATCGTGAAGCTAGTTTAACATCGCATCTTGGCGAAGTTGTATCAATTGTCAAACAACCTGATAATTACAGCATTGCCACAGTACGCTTTCCGGAAGCCAATGTAGAAAATGATGTGAGTAGCTTACTGACAATGATATTCGGTAAATACTCAATGGCAGGCGCCGCAAAAGTTGTTGCACTAAGATTGCCCGAAAATTACGGATTGCGTCCGAAATATGGTATATCGGGTATACGTGAGTTATTGGACACCCACGAACGTCCTTTGATAATGGCAATTTTCAAACCAGCTTTAGGACTTTCTGCCACAGACCATGCTGCTATTTTAAAGGAAGTTGCTTTTGCGGGTTTAGATATTATCAAAGATGATGAAATTTTGGGTAATCTTACGAAGGCGCCTACTTTAGAACGTTTAAAAGCTTGCCGCGAAGTACTTGATAATGTAAAGCAACAAACTGGACGCACTGTACTTTACGCTGTTAACGTTACAGGGAATGCCGCACAATTATTACAACGTGCGCGCGATTTGGTAAGTAATGGCGCCAATGCTTTATTATTAAACGTCTTTTCCTACGGTTTTTCTGTTCTTGAAGCATTAGCTACTGACCCAAACATAAATGTGCCTATATTTACCCATCCTGCTGGTGCAGGCGCCCTTTCTGCTGCCCCTGACTATGGGTTTGCTTATTCAGTTTCTTTAGGAACACTCATGGCTTATGCAGGCGCCGACGCTGTTTTGTACCCAGCACATTATGGTAATTTACCGTTCGATGCCAATCAAGAAGCCCAAATTCGCGATATCCTAAGAGCCAGAAATGTCATGCCAGTACCATCAGCAGGTATTCATCCTGGTGTTGTAAGTAAAGCAATCTCTGACTATGGTCAAGATGTAATTCTTAATGCTGGTACAGGTATTATGGATCATCCTGATGGTGCCGCATCTGGTGTTAAAGCATTTTTTGAAGCGCTCGAATATGTTAAAAAAGGTGAAGCTTTAAATTTGGATAGCTTGCCAGATGGTGCCCTAAAAAGCGCAATTCAAAAATGGGGCATCTGGACGTAGCATAGGCGTCCCGCCTGTGCAGTGATATTATTTTTACCACAGAGGCGCAGAGGACACAGAGAGGAGTAAGAGATTTCAAATCGGTGTCTACCTGTTAGAATTCATGATATAGACCAGCAATATAGTTGATGCAACAAAAAAATACGTGCATAATTGTGGTTGGAATTTTTACTTACTTTGTCAGTAATGACTCAAAACCAGCCAGAAGTAGGACTATACGGTCTTTCAAATTCAAATAGAGACTTTACAAAAAAGGAAAGTTGGGGAAAGAATCAGTTTAATTCTTCATTTCCAGCTGCTTTAGGATGTTACATGCATCACCTAGGTTTACAACCTGTATACTTAAGACTTGATAGAGAGCTTAAAGTCGCTCATACAAAAATAGCAGTTCGAGACGTATTCGGAGCAGAACCATTATCGGAAAATATTTTCTTTTTCTTTGAGTGTGATTTTGCTCCCTACAGAGAGTTAGTTGTAGGTAAATTGCCAGGAGTTGATTTGGTTACACAGAGTTCAGCATCAAGAGATTCTTGTTTAAAAGCAATAGAAATAAAACTAACTGCATTACCTGATAACTCTACGTGTAAGTTGACTGATGATGAATATGGTTGCGAGATAGTTGTTCGACCAGACACAATAGTTTATTTAGCTCTAAGCATCGCGGATAAATTTAAGGAACGTAAAAATGATTTGCTTAATTATTTAGACCCAGTATTTAATAAAATTCAGGATTTGACAAGTATTAGCTCTGTTGTTCCCCATATACTAGAAATTACAGATTGTATGGACAATTTTTTTCTGAGACATATTGACATACAATCTCCTATTGTAATGCAACCTATTTGGAAAACAGCAGGTAAAAGTGTTAAATTATATAATCATTGTTTAGACATGTTTATATGGAGTGATTTTGCATTTACAAGGCTATTCTTTGATTTTACAAAAAATTTTGCTAGGAAAAATGAAGTTATTAATAGGCAAATGCGAGCAGTTGTGTGGCTAGCAAAAATGCTACATGATTTTGCTCAAAACGGTAAAATGAATCATCGAGCAATTATTGATACTTTAACCTACGATACTAAAAATGATAAAGCTTTTTCATTGACTGGAAGGAAAACTCGTATATATATGAGCAGCCAAGAACTTCTGTCACCAAGAATTACGAAAGATAAGATAAGAGATATTATACTAGGTGGAGGCCATAATTTTTTAAGTCCAGAAAGAAGATTTGATGGTATCATTTTAGGAAACCCAGAGATTTTTGATGAATCTTTGAAAAACATCTAAAGATTTGTATACGTGAATGAGTAAGCAAGCACAACACACTAGATTAAGAGTTATTGACTTTTTTGCAGGCTGTGGTGGATTATCTCTAGGATTTCAGAATGCAGGCTTTGAAGTTGTAGCCGCGTTTGACAAATGGGAACCTGCAGTACAAGTCTATAAAAAGAATTTCGCGCATGAAATTCAAAGCTGCGACCTTGGTAATTTAGATGATTATGAGTGTTTTCTTCACTTCAAACCTGACATCATTATAGGTGGTCCGCCTTGTCAGGATTTTTCAAGCGCAGGTAAGCGTAATGAAGATTTAGGAAGAGGAGATTTGAGCATAACTTTTGCTAAAATCATTGCTTTTGTCAAACCAAAATGGTTTGTCATGGAAAATGTAGATAGATATCAAAAAAGTAAAAAGTATAGCCAAATTAAGAAAATATTTAAAGATAATGGTTACGGACTTACAGAAAGTGTAATCAACGCAGCTTTTTGTGGTGTTCCTCAAAATCGAAAAAGATATTTTTGTATCGGAGAATTAAATGGCGTAGATAATGCGTTAACCACCTATATCAATGCCAATTTATCTAAAGAACCCACTACAATTAGACAATATTTAGGGAATAGTTTAGGAATTGAGTATTACTATAGGCATCCTAGAAGTTATGAAAGACGCGCGATATTTAGTATTGATGAGCCAAGCCCAACAATTAGAGGGGTAAATCGCCCTGTTCCTAAAACATATAAATTGCATCCCGGAGATGCGGCGCCTGTCACTCCTGCTTTACGTCCATTAACTACTATTGAGCGGAGCTATATACAAACATTTCCTTCATATTTTATTTTTGATGAAAAAAATCTATCTAAAACTGATTTGGAACAAATGATTGGTAACGCTGTACCAGTAAAGCTAGCTGAGTTTGTTGCCAAGTGTTTACTGGAATATTTAAAGGATAATAATGAGTCAAATGTGAAACAAATGCAATCGACACAACTAGAGCTTTGTTTACACGTTTAGTTATTGTAGGGTGGGCACCCTGCCTGCCCTCTGTATTCTCTCGGTTAGTACATATTTACAGAGACGGGCAAGGATGCCCGTTCCACAAGAAGTAGTCTATTCCAGAAGATGGTAGATTTAACTTACAGTGATTACTACACCTGGACTTTCATTGGCTAGTCTGTCAACAGCACATACAGCATATTGTCCGGGTTCTACGGTAGCGAAGTTTGTGCCGCGACTTAAGACGCGCTGTAGTGTCCAGTTGTCTCCATTACGTCTATATAATGTCCATGAACGAATTTCGCGCGCGTCTCCTGGTTGCCAAGATAGGCGCCTTGAAGCTACTTGGAGTTGAGTTGGTGCAGGCGGGGGGGTAGCTGATCGCCAAGGCATGGTCGGCGCCAATGCGGGAGTATTATATATGGATTGTCTGAATTTATCGGCGATACCCTGACGGTTTTCGCTTATGGGTTTCATGCTGAAAAAGATGTTGCCTAAAGATAAATCATTTATTAGGTTGCGACTAATTTTTACCTGCTTTTCGATTTCTTCGTCTTTCCATGCTTTGCCGTCAAGTTGTCCAAGATTATTCCCGGCGTAAATATGGCGTTGCCTTATATTAATTTCTGTCCACCATTTAAGTAAGGTAGGGTAACTTTGTCGCGTTTGGTCGGTGCGCCAATACAACTGTGGAGCGATATAATCTACCCAACCTTGTTCAACCCATTTTTTGGAGTCGGCGTACAGTACTGCGAAAGCATCTAATCCTGCAATACCTGCTGGTTGTCCTGGTCTGTAAATTCCAAAGGGACTAATACCAAATTTTACATGCGGTTTTGCTGTTCTAATTCCTTGAGACAACCGTAATACCATTTGATTCACGTTTTCGCGGCGCCAATCTTCTAAACTTAAATTTCCACCAGCATTACGATACGCAGCGTAAGTTTTACTATCAGGGAAGGATTTTCCTTCTATTGGGTAAGGGTAAAAGTAATCATCAAGGTGAATACCATCAACGTCGTAGCGTTGCAGTACATCCATAATTACGTTATACGCACGGTCTTGCACGACTTTGGCGCCTGGATCCATCCATTGTTGATTACCCCATTGGTATACTACATCAGGATTTGTAACAGCAAGATGTGAACGTGCTAGCTTTCCCTCTTTAATTGAAGTGTTTGCGCGGTAAGGATTAAACCATGCGTGTAGTTCTATATTGCGTTTACGACATTCAGCAATGGCAAACTCCAACGGGTCATAAAACGGTTCAGGTGGTTGACCTTGTGTGCCAGAAAACCATGCGCTCCAAGGTTCTAACTGCGACCTATAGGCAGCATCTCCTTCAGGACGTACTTGAAAAACTAGCGCGTTGAAATTTAATTGTTGGAGTCTAGTAATAATTTCTACTAGTTCGGCTTTTTGTTTGTCGGCAGATAACCCAGCTTTCGATGGAAAATCACTATTCCACACACACGCTAACCAGGCGCCGCGAAATTCACGACGATGACTAACGCGAACAGTTCCCGCAGGTGCTGGTGTTGGAGAAGGTGTTGGTGTTGGTGATGGAATAGAAGCTTGTCGAGGAGAGACTAAAAAATTAGATGAAATTTTTGGGACTTCCGCAAGATATACCAAACCTTGGTAGATAAATCCAGCAACATCAGCACGAATTGCCGCTAAATTTGGATTGAGTAATTTAGTATTTGGGTGGCTTGATACAAGTTCGGCACTAGTTGCTATTGCTACTTGATTACGCGCATACCCAGGAATTTGAGCCGAATCTTGATAGATTTGCGGTAAGCTATTTACCAATTCCGGTCTAATTTTTGACACCAGGTCTAAGCCGGATACGAGCGAGATTAAAACTTCCAGACGTGAAATTCTATTTTCTGGACGGAAACGGTTATCAGGAAAACCATTGAGAAATCCTATTTCAAAAGCTGTTTGAATGGCTGCTGCTGCCCAGTAACCAGCAACTACATCTAAAAATGGTGTGTACTGCCGCCTTTTTGGTATCCTTGTAAAAGCCTTAGTTATAATTACCGCATACTCCGCGCGTGTAATCGAGTTATCTGGACGAAAGGCGCCACTTTGTCCTGCCACCACACCACGCTGCAGCAATGCCTCAATAAATGGACGTGCCCAATGATTTTGAATATCAGAGAAGGATGTAGTTGTTGATACCATTGTTCATAGTAATATTCGGTTTACTGGGATTGATTGTAGACTGCTTTGTTTTTTTGGGCACAACAAATAATTTTTTTGATATAAGTAGTGTGGAGCGTGGCGCCTGTGATTTGATTGCAGGAAACAATTTCACCTTTGAGTGCATCTTGGCTAAAAAAACTGCACCATAAATTTGACTCAAAAGTAGTAATTACAAAAACGTGCGAAAGCGTAACTTTATTTACATTTTATTTACACTTGCTCTAGTCGGTGTTATCACTTTCTCGTATTTATCGGAGAAGTCACCTATTTTAGGGTGCCCTTGGTGGGGTTTTTCAGATAATACTCCCAAATATTATCTACACCCAGAAAAAGTAGTAGTCAAACCTTGGCGCGGACAGCACCATGTATTTGGTGTTTTTATGATTCCCGGTGGATATCTCAACGACAGGTTGTTTACACTTAATATTCAGGGCGAACAAACCCATTGTGGACTTCTTAGTTTTGAAGGAACAACAGAAGTAGAAGGGGTGCGCGCGAAGCCAGGATATTATTTGATGAAGGGGTTGTTAAATACTCGAATTGCTTTATGGGTGATTTCACAAGGTAAAGGTGATGAGTTAAAACAATCAACTAATTGGAAAGTTGGATACTCAAAGGTTAAGTAAAGAAATAGTTAATGGACGCTCCGGGATGCCGTCTTTCGTAAATAAGGCGCCAGTTTAATTTTATACTTTTCAAACATCCTGTAAGGTTGGGTGGAGGAACGGAACCCAACATAAACATTAACACGAATGTTGGGTTACGGTTCGGGATGCCCGTTCCACAGGACTTTTTACTTGAGAAGATATTCTTTGACGAACATAATTGTTGCGTAGAATTGAAAATCTATATTTCTCTTTTTGCTAAACCCGTGTCCTTCGTCTTTTGCCATTAAGTACCATACAGGGATGCTGTTTTTTCGCACTGTTGCAACTATTTGTTCGGCTTCATTCAATGGAACGCGCGGATCGTTTTTGCCGTGAATTACAAATAATGGTTTTTTAATGCGACTGGCGTTATTTAATGGCGAAATTTTTAAAAGGAACTCGCGCATTTTCAGGTCACGTTCATCACCGTATTCTACTCGTCGTAAGTCTCGTCTGTAGCCTTCGGTTCTTTCGAGAAATGTAACAAAATTAGAAATTCCAACAATATCTATGGAAGCGCGGATTTTATCAGAGTAGTTAGTTGCTACTGCTAATGACATGTAACCACCGTAACTTCCACCCCTTACTAATATTCGGTCTTTATCTAGTTCTGGTTGTGTTGCTACCCAGTCTAAAAGGGCGCCAATATCTTTTACAGAGTCTTCGCGTTTAAACCCGTTGTCAAGTTTAAGAAATGTTTTACCGTATCCTAATGAACCTCGAACGTTGGGAAATATTATTGTCACACCCAATTCATTTATCATGTAGTTGACGCGCCCTAAAAAGCCAGGACGAGATTGTCCTTCCGGTCCTCCGTGAATGTCAATAATTACTGGACGCTTACCTTTGAATTTGGAGGGGGGACGGTACATGAACCCAGAAATTGTTTTACCGTCAAAGCTTTTCCATCTAACTAATTGTGCATCGGTAAAGTTGGCTGTATTAATACCCCCCGTCTCACTTTCTGTCCAACGTTCAATTTTGTTACTACGAATATTTAAAGAATATACATCAGCAGTTGAACGCGCAGAAACTAGCGTAAAACCTAAATCCTCATTATTTTTATGCCAGCTAGTACCTATTACTTGTCCCACTGGTAATTTGGGTAGTGGTTTTTCTTTACGAGTAGCAATATCAAGAAGATGCAATACGCTGGCGCCATCTTCATTAGTGACGAAAGCCAAGTTCTTACCATCGTCAGAAAGGTCGATATCTTCCACATCCCATTTGATGTTCGTAGTCAGGTAAGTTGGCTGCATTGTTGCTAAGTCAACATATGCTAATCGTTGAAACTCTGAGTCTTTATCAGTAACGACGTACAAACCCTTACCGTCTTTACTAAATATAGCACCACCGTAGGAAACTTTTTCTTTACCACCTTTAGGTGTAATTAGTTTTTTTTCTCCAGATGCTGCATCCAAAAGCCATAAATAACTTTCGTTAATAGAAACGTATTGTAAAACGAGTACTTTACTGTCATCTGGCGCCCAGTCTAATGGAATCCAACCACCACCTTCGACTTGGGCAATAAGTTTATCAGTTTTGGGATCAAGTGGGTTAATAATATAAAAATCATTATCTTGACCTGTACGACGGGTAGACGTGTAAATTATTCTGTCACCTTTATTCGACCATTTACCACCACTGTTTTTTGACTTTCCGTCGGTAAGTAACGTAATATCACCTGTCGCTAAGTCATAGCGGTAATTTTGGCTAAACTCATTTCCGCCAATATCCTTACTGAAAACAAAATATTCCCCTTGAGTTGGTTGAAAGCTTCCTCCTGCTACATGTTCAGGAAAAAACGTTAATTGCCTACGGGCGCCGAGAGGAAATTTGACTAAATGCACTTGTGGTGTATCAGCGAAGCGTGTAGATATGAGCATT
>NZ_JBXXZH010000176.1:0-20226 GCF_059640475.1 Calothrix sp. CBUCES-K 9914 | reverse complement strand
ACCTAAATGCCCAATCAAAACATTACTTTGTGTTAACTGCGGTTGGTTAACAAAGTACACACCACCGCCACTTGCTTGATTAACTTGAGGTAATTGAGGTTTAATAGGTGTTGAGCTAGGTTTCCAATCGCCAAATTTAGCTTGGATAAGCGATTTCATTTTTTGCGTATCGAAGTCCCCAGCTATTCCCAAAATCAGATTATTGGGATAAAAGTAAGAGTTATAAAACTTGACTAAATCATCACGATTAATATTAGATAGCGTTGTAAACTCAGTAATACGCGCGTAAGGACTAGTTTTGCCGTAAACTAACTTCTTAAATTCGCGTTGGGCAATTCCATCTGGACTATCATTACGACGAGAAATACTACCGCTTTCTTGAGTCTTCGCTAGCTCTAACTTCTCAGTCGCAAAAGCAGGAGTTCTTAATACCTCAGCATACAACCCAAACACAGACTCCACATCTTCACTCAAACTTTGGAAACGAGCAGTACCCATGCTCTCACCAATACTCGTTTCCACCGAGGCAGCGCGCGCTTCCAAAAGTTCATTAAGCTGGTCAGGAGTATGTTCTTTAGTACCCCCAGTTCGCATCACTGTACCAACAAACTGAGCTAACCCCACTTTATCAGCAGGTTCAAACCTATCTCCCGTTCTAATTGCCGCAGTACCATTCACCAAAGGTAACTCATGGTCTTCCATCAAATAAACGACCATACCATTACTCAAAACATACCGTTCATACTTCGGTAACTTCACCTCTGGTAATGGCGGCAATTGTAAATCAGTATAATGCTTCGCCTCCCCACTAGCTGCCGCCCAAGAATAATTAAAAGTCAAAAGTAAAAAACAAAAAGTCAAAACCAACGTATAAACGAAACTCTTCTTCAACCTCATCTTCCTTTGCGTCCTTTGCTATCCTAGGGTTGAAACCCTAAGCTATACTATACAGTTCGTTTTTTTCCTACTAACTTTTTGGTAACAACTTACCAATAGTGCGGTTCTGGGGTGTAAAAGTAACTTGAGCAACACGTTGTACATCTTTAGCAGTTACAGCTTCCAACTGTCCCAGTTGCTTAAACAAATTTCGCCACGAACCAGTTTTGACTTCATATTCCAACAACTGCTGTGCCATACCCATATTAGAGTCAAGTGCTTCGATCAACTCAGCGCGCGCTTGAGTTTTCAACCGCTTCAACTCAGCTTCGGTGACAGGTTGAGTTTTCAAACGTTCAATTTCTGCTCTCAATGAAGTCGCAACCTCATCCACGGAACGACCAGGAGCAGTTAGTGCGTAAAATAACATTAAATTTGGGTATTTATCACCTGGAAAACCACTAAAACCCTGTGCAGCTAGCGCTAATCTTTTTTCTTCTACCAAAGATTTATACAGTCTGGAAGTACGACCATCACTTAACAACCTGCCAATAATGTTATACACTGCTTCATCAGGATGGGTAATAGCTGGACGATGATAACCTTCCAAATACCAAGGTTGTGAAGGTAAATTTACAGTAACTTCGCGCGTTTGAGTTTGTTGTGGTTCAACAGCAATTTGTGATTTTGGTTTGGGTCTCGACTTGTAGCGTCCAAAGTAATTTAAAGCAAATTGTTTTACCTGTGCTGGGTCAACATCACCAACCACAGCTATCGTCAAATTATTAGGCACGTAATATGTTGCGAAGAAATCTCTGATATTAGCAGGTGTTAAATTGCGAATATCTTCATCATAACCAATTACTGGGCGCCGATAAGGATGAACTTTGTACGCTGCGTCAATAAATTTCTCTATCATCAACCCGATAGGTGAATTTTCTACTCGCAAACGACGTTCTTCTAAAATGACTTGTTTTTCCTTAAAAAATTCCCGTTCGAGTACTGGTTCCAAAAACCTTTCCGACTCTAACGACATCCACAGTTCCAACTTATTTGCAGGAAAACTGTATAAATAGCGAGTTGCTTCGGTAGAGGTATTCGCATTTAAACCAACCCCACCTGCTTGTTCAACTATTTGTCCGAGTTCGTTTTGCTTAACGAGTTTAACAGCTTGTGACTCTATTTGGTTGAACTGTGTTTGTAGTTTTGCAACTTCATCCGTTTTTTTAGCAGCTTTTGCCGCGCGGATTTTTTCGTCTAACTGTTCTAATTTATCAAGTAGCGGTTTTTCAGCTTTATAGTTATTTGTACCGATACGAGTTGTGCCTTTAAATGCCAAGTGTTCCAAAAAGTGCGCGACACCAGTTTGACCATTGGGTTCATCAACACCACCCACATCAGCATACGTTAGAAACGAAACTACAGGCGCCTGGTGACGTTCCAAGACAATAAACTTCATACCATTATTGAGACGAAACTCAGTCAGGTTTTTGACCACCCTATCTAAATATGGCTGAATAGAAGCTTGTTGAGGTTGGGATGGGGCAATAGTTTTGGCAAACGCAATTTCGGGTAAAAATCCCCATGACAAAAATGTAACGGTTACAAAAATTAACAGTAACTGTTGTATTTGCTTCAATATTTGGTTTATCCTTGCGGGTATCGCGTCTATAAACCGCGCGTTCTGAAAACTCATATATAGCCAAAAGTCTTTAATTCGGTCCATAGTTGAAAGTAATTTGTACAGAACAGAAATTGGTTTTCTTTATTTTGACAAGGTATGGGCATTAAAGCACCATTACTTACCAAAAAGCAAACCCTGCTTATAGAAAAACAGATTACGTACATTTATTAAGCATTAATCTTGTATTAAGCTTTTCAGGCTTCGGCTTTTTAGCATAGACAATAATGCTACACACCCAGTTCCGAAAATATTACGATAACTGTTATGCGCGTGTTCAATTCTCCCCCACCATCTGAAGCACAAACTCGTAATCGCATTTTAGAAGCAGCGCAACGCTTGTTTGCTGCCCAAGGTTTTGACGGTACCACAACCCGCGACTTAGCACAGGCAGCAGGTGTGGCAGAGGGAACCTTATTTCGTCATTTTTCTAATAAAAAAGCTATTCTAGTCGAAGTTGCAACCCAAGGATGGGTAGAAATTCTAACTGATTTACTCACAGAGTTAAGCGAAATGGCCAGTTACAAAGCTGTCGCTCAAGTTATGAAGCGTCGAATGTGGAACATGCGTAAAAACGCTGATATGATGAGGGTTTGCTTTATGGAGGCACAATTTCACCCCGACTTGCGCGAAAGAATCCAACAAGAAGTCATTGAAAAAATGACTGGTGTTGCCGAGGCGTTTTTTCAAGAAGCAATGGATAAAGGTATCTATCGCAAGATGGATGCCAATTTAGTCGCGAAAGTGTTTTTAGGAATGTTTGCTGTAGCAGGTTTTTCAAACGAAACAATCGCATCACCAGACGCTTCACCCCAAGAAATGCAATCAATGGCAGAAGGACTTGCCGAGATATTCCTTAATGGAGTATTAGCAAAATAGAGTGCTGAGTGCTGAGTGCTGAGTTTTGGAGTTATAAGTTATGAGTTGTGAGTTATGAGTGCGAAGTTAAGATATTTACTCGTAGCACAGCACTCAGCACTCAGCACTTTGTACTCCTTGCGCTTGTTGAATCCACTGCTGTACAACATCAACAGTAGGACATAAGTCACGTCGCTGCATGGTCGCTACCTGCAACTTTAATATTTGTTGATGAAGACGATGTGTTGGTATTTGCGCTAATTGAACTACTGAAATTACACCCGCATGAAGCAATAACCCGCAGTATTGTGTTCCAACACTTGGCACGCGCGCTAAGTCTGCCAAAGCCACCCATTTATTAACATAAGTTAGATGTACCTGCAATTTATTTGCTAACTCAGTTCGTGTTTGAAGTGTTTTACCATGTTTAAATAGTTGTTTAGTACTATATATTTCACAGTTTTGTAGTTGTAATTTATCTTGTTCGCTTAAGCCAGGTAATTCTTCAACTGACCAATCGCAGGATAAGATACGGCTCATCCCGGTTTGTTTACGCACAGCCATTATAAAATCTCAAATAAACTCTCTTTTTACTATTGTGGCAATTAAATCGCAGATTGTAATTTGATAATTTTGATGATTCGGATAAAAAGAAACGATTTGATTAGAGAAGTTAATATAAATTAAAGAAACCTGGTTTCTAAATATAAACTACCTTGAAAGAATAAGCTTGAAAAGTAATGTCATCAGAATTTAACTTTTTTCAACACTGGTATCCCTTAACTCCAATCGAAGACTTAGACCCTAAGTTTCCTACTCCTGTAACTATTCTAGGTATTAGACTTGTAATTTGGAAGCCCAAATCATCTGATACATACCAAGTCTTTTTAGACCAATGTCCTCACCGTCTGGCGCCATTAAGTGAAGGTAGAATTGATGATAAAACGGGTAATTTGATGTGCAGTTACCACGGTTGGCAATTTGATCAAAAAGGCATTTGCACTAATATTCCTCAAGCAGAAAATACTGAGATAGTCAGTAAAAATAAAGACAATTTTTGTGTAGTATGTTTACCAGTTCGTCAAGCAACCGATTTACTGTGGGTGTGGCTTGATGCTAACTCTAAAGAATTAGCAGAGAAAACACCTTTACCTTTATCGCCTTATGCCGACACAAACAAAGGTTATGTGTGGAAGTCTATTGTACGCGATTTGGAATATGACTGGCAAACCTTAATCGAAAACGTTGCAGATCCAAGTCATGTACCTTTTGCACATCATGGAGTTCAGGGAAACCGCAACAAAGCTGTTCCTATACCATTAAAAATTACTACTAGTACAATAGATTTAATTGAAGCGACAATTGAAAGAGGTTTCAAAAGTACAATTACATTTGAGGCACCTTGTCGATTAGAATATACAATTTCTTTTGGTACAGGAAAACAATTAGGCTTGGTAACTTACTGTATTCCAGTTAGTCCTGGTAAGTCACGGATTGTCGCTTTATTCGTGCGTAATTTTGCCAAAACACTCCATAACCTTACACCTCGTTGGTGGGATCATATTATGGAGCGCAACCAAATTCTGGATGGTGATATGGTACTTTTACAAACTCAAGAGTATTTATTAAACCAGAATTCTCAAAGTTGGAAATATATCTACAAGATGCCAACAAGCGCTGACCGCTTAGTAATAGAATTTCGTAATTGGTTTGATAAGTATTGTCAAGGTACATTACCTTGGGAAAAAGTTGGAATCAAGCCATTGGAAAATACGAGTATTAATATTAACCGTCAAGAAGTACTTAACCGTTATACGCAACATACTCAAATTTGTAGTAGTTGCAGAGGCGCCTTGAAAAATATCCAGCGTTTACAAATTTTTCTTTTAGCGTACTTTGCTGTTTCGGTATCAATCGTTGCAGTGCTTCCAGATGCTCAAAGACAGATTTTAGGTATTGGGCTGATAATTTTAGCACTTTTGGGTTTAGTACTCTACGCAGGGTTAAAATTATGGTTGGAACCTAAATTTTATTTTGTCGATTATATTCACGCTCACAAATAAGGTCGATTATTAAAATGCAATGTACCCTAGGAAAATAAGTTTTTATTTATGAGCGTGGAGAAATTCTGATGTTGCACAAAAATGTGAAGATAACGGTTTTATTAGGGAAACTAGGAGCAGCACTCGCGTTTACAATTACTTCGACCATACTTAGCAGTTGTACTAATCCTGAAACTCAAAAACCGGAAGTACCCACACAACCACAAAAACCTCAATCATTGAATCAATCTAACAAACAGCCAAATCAAGCCAATAATGCCACTAATCAAGATAAAGACGATGATAAAGATGATGAGAAAGACAGTAGCAAAGAGGACAGAGACTGATTTATTTTTCTTATAATTTAAATAAATACCTTTATGACCTCATCTTTTATTGATACCTTACGCGGTCGGCGCCAACGTCTTGCAAGTCTAATTGATTTTCCAGCAGTACTTTGGTCAGGAAACAGCAGTCCTCGTAATTTTCCTGCTAATGTTTATCCTTTTCGTGCGAGTAGTCACTTTCTATACTTTGCTGGGTTGTCTTTACCTAATGCCACAATTCGCATTGAAGCAGGAAAACTGGTACTTTTTGTTGATGACCCAAAACCAAGCAGCGCACTTTGGCATGGTGTAACACCATCGCGCGATGAAATTGCAGTTCAAATTGGTGCAGATGCTGCATACCCAATGGCAGAATTAGCTTCGCGAGTTGAGGGTGCAGCAACAATTGCGGTTCAAGATGCAGCTACATGGACTGCTCAAACACAAATATTCGACCGGATGGTTTTACCGCAACTGCCACCGCAAGGTATCGATTTAGAATTAGCGAAAGCTGTTGTTAAACTACGCTTAACTCATGATGAAGGCGCCTTAGTCGAATTGCGTTCTGCTGCTGCCGTTAGTGTTAAGGCACATCAAGCAGGAATGGCAGCAGTAAAAAATGCGAAAACTGAAGCTGAAGTTCGGGCGGCGATGGAAGGTGTTATTATTGCCCATAACTGCCAAACTTCTTATAACAGTATCGTTACTGTGTATGGTGAAGTTTTACATAACGAAGAATATCATCACACCATTCAAGCAGGTGATTTATTGTTAGCTGACGTTGGCGCCGAAACTCGCTCGGGGTGGGCAGCTGATATCACTCGTACTTTTCCTGTGTCTGGAAAATTTTCATCAACCCAACTCGATATTTATAATCTAGTGTTAGCAGCACACGATGCTTGTATTGCTGCTATACGTCCAGGTATAGAATACGCCGATATTCACCTGTTAGCTTGTAAAACAATTGCAGAAGGGTTGGTAGATTTAGGAATTTTACAGGGTAAACCTGAAGATTTAGTCGAAAAAGATGTTCATGCATTGTTTTTCCCTCACGGTATAGGTCATTTACTTGGGTTAGATGTACATGACATGGAAGACCTGGGAGATTTAGCGGGATATGAAGAAGGTAGAGAACGAAGCGCACGGTTTGGTTTAGGATATCTCAGATTAAGTCGTCCTTTACGTCCGGGAATGTTAGTAACTATCGAACCAGGATTTTACCAAGTTCCGGCAATCTTAAATTCTGCGCGCGAACAATACCAATATTTAATCAACTGGGAACGTCTAGAACAATTCGCTGATGTCCGAGGAATCCGCATCGAAGATGATGTATTAGTTACAGATACAGGCGCCGACGTTTTAACAAAAGCATTACCAACTGCTGCACACGAAGTAGAGTACGCGAGTCATTTGTAAAATCGCACGTTGTAGAGACGCGATTAATCGCGTCTCTACATAGATATATTTTTACACTTATCTTGCTTCTAGTAGTCCGTGTCATTAATTTCGGGGCGTTGGTGCCTGACGTGATGATATGGTAGGGTGTGTGACGCTACGAAAAAATTCCACTCAATATGAAGAGACTTGTGGCATCACGCACCGACATGAGCGATGGTGCGTCAAAGCACATGATTTTTCGTTTTGTTGAAGATTGTAATAGCTTTGACGCACCCTACACCCCAAAATTTCGCGTCTCTACACCCCAGAATTAATGACATGAACCAATAGTAGTCCGTGTCATTCAATTTGGGGTGTTCTATACAACGTACATTTGTATGTGAGGCATAGCCCTACTTACTATTTAATCATTTAAAATCAACCATCCGTTGTATCCGTTGCAAAAATTGCTCCACGTTGTTTTAGATCAAGTTTCATTTCTTCTGAAATTCCTTGATTCAATCCAAACCTAGCATTTTTTATATTGGCACCTTTCAGGTTTGTACCTTCTAGGTTTGCTTGATAAAGATTAGCATTCTCTAAAGACGCATATTCTAACTGCGCGTTGGAAAAATCTGTGTTTAATAAACAAGCGTCTCTCAATTTTACATCGCTGAGTTTTGCATTCTTGAAAATAGCACCGCTCAAATTGGCTGTCCTGAGTTTGGCACTGTTCATATAGGCGCCACTAAAATCAACATTTACTAGTTGAGCATCATTCAAGTTAGTATTCCATAAATAAGCGTTATTCAGCTTGGCATTGCTGAGATTAGCACCTGCTAAGTCAGCACCGCTCAGATTTGCATTAATCAAATTAGCTGATGTTAAATTTACATTTTTTAAGTTTGCACTACTTAAATTAGCACTTTCTAAATTGGTATTGCTCAGATTTGCATTAATTAACTTGATACTACTGAGATTTGCTTTTATTAAACTGGCGCCTTTGAAATTTATTTCTTGTAAATCAGCGCCACTTAAATTTAAATTATCAAGATTAGTACCTGCAAGATTAGCACCTTTCAGATTGGCGCCGCTTAGATATATTTCACTAATATTTTCTTTGTCTAAGTCAGATATACTGATAGCTTTTAACTTTATATTAGAATTTAAATCATTATTTTCAACTAATTCTAAAGATTCTATCGATTCGGAGAATAGTTGTTTCATCTGTTTTCCCCAAAGTGGAACGGCGCCTAAGCTTAAACATACTGCAAGCGTAAATACTAGTGGTTTTTGATCAATTAGTAGTAGCAAAAATAATACAAAAGCACTAAATAAAAATATATAAGACAAAATAACTAGCCAAGCTTTTGGATTATATAAGTTGATTTTATTACGGTTTAGCACAGTCATAGGGAATGAAAGCGAAAGTATCAAAGTTAACTTTAGTTTGTTTATTAGTATAAGTGCTTAGTTTGCTAATATTTCTTATCAATGCTCAAAAAATATGAAGAATGTGTAATTTCATACAAGCATTCTGTAAAGGAATGTTGTCTTGTGCCAAAAAACATCATGTAAAATAGCAGATTGAGGTGGAAGCATTACAGTCTTGCTCGAAAACTACTAAGCTGGTAGATAGCGAGAGCTGTATCTGCCGTAGTTAGTTTAGTTAAAATTTTCAGAGGCAGAATGCGATTTTAACAAAGCCGAACCTTATCTGTAACATTCCTTAGTATGTTTGACGCACTATCAGACCGTTTAGAATCAGCCTGGAAAAAACTCCGGGGACAAGATAAAATCTCTCAATCGAATATTCAAGATGCTTTGCGGGAAGTGCGTCGCGCGCTGTTGGAAGCTGATGTTAACCTGACTGTCGTCAAAGATTTCATTAACGAAGTTGAAGCTAAAGCACAAGGTGCTGAGGTGATTTCAGGTGTCAAACCTGACCAGCAGTTTATTAAGATTGTTTACGATGAACTGTTAGCGGTGATGGGGGAAGAAAACGTTCCCTTAGCGCAAGCTTCTTCTGCTCCAACAGTAGTGCTGATGGCTGGGTTGCAAGGTACTGGTAAAACAACAGCTACAGCTAAGTTGGCTCTACATTTACGCAAAATAAATCGTACTTGTATGATGGTGGCGACTGACGTTTATCGTCCAGCCGCTATTGACCAGTTGATAACTTTGGGTAAGCAAATTGATGTGCCTGTTTTTGAGATGGGTAGCGACGCAAACCCGGTGGAGATAGCGCGCGCTGGTGTTGAGCGTGCCAAAGTTGAAGGTGTTGATACGGTTATTGTTGATACTGCTGGGCGCCTGTTTATCGACTCGGACATGATGGCAGAACTTGCGAGCATCAAGCAAGCTATTAAGCCAGACGAAGTTTTATTGGTAGTTGACGCGATGACCGGTCAAGAAGCGGCGAGTTTAACTCGTACCTTCCACGATCAAATCGGGATAACTGGCGCAATTTTAACAAAAATGGATGGTGATAGCCGTGGCGGTGCGGCTTTGTCGGTGCGGCAAATTTCTGGTCAGCCAATCAAATTTGTTGGTGTCGGTGAAAAAGTTGAAGCGCTACAGCCATTTTATCCTGACCGGATGGCTTCGCGTATTTTGGGAATGGGCGATGTATTGACGCTCGTTGAAAAAGCGCAGGAGGAAATTGACATTGCTGACGCTGAGAAAATGCAGGAAAAAATTCTCAGTGCCAAGTTTGATTTTACCGACTTCCTCAAACAGGTACGTTTGTTGAAGAATATGGGTTCGCTGGGAGGAATAATGAAAATGATTCCCGGTATGAACAAAATAAGCGATGACCAGCTCAAACAGGGTGAAGTTCAGTTGAAGCGTTGCGAAGCGATGATCAATTCGATGACTCCACAAGAACGTCGCGACCCTGATTTATTGGCTAGTTCTCCGAGTCGTCGGCGCCGTGTTGCAGGTGGTTCAGGGTATAAAGAACCTGATGTTAGTAAATTAGTCAGTGATTTCCAGCGAATGCGGTCGATGATGCAGCAAATGGGTCAAGGACGTTTTCCGGGAATGCCTGGAGGAGGAGGGATGTTTGGCGGTATGGGCGACCCATATGCAGCGGGCAACCGTCCAGCAGCTCCTGGTTGGCGTGGGTATAATAGCGGCGCCAGTGGTGGCAAAAAGAAACCGAAAAAGGATAAAAAGAAGAAAGGTTTTGGAACTCTTTAGGGAATGTAACAAAAATTGTAATACCACAAAATTCGTTACAATGCTAAAATGAGCATTTCAGTATCAATTAATTGCAAACGACACCATCTCAGCTATGATTAAACTGCGCTTGAAGCGATTCGGTAAAAAGCGAGAAGCTTCTTACCGTATCATCGCGATAAATAGTCTCTCACGTCGCGATGGATTACCTTTAGAAGAACTGGGATTCTACAACCCCAGAACCAAAGAAGTAAAACTAGATGAAGACGGAATCAAAAGACGATTGCAACAAGGCGCCCAACCCACAGATACCGTGCGTCACCTCTTAGAAAAAGCTAACGTGTTGGAAAAGGTCAGTGCAAAACCCGCATCATAACCTAACTATTAATTCAAGTCCTGACTATATAGATTTAGTCAGGTATCTCATCGAACCGTTTTTGGAGTCTCCTGAGTCTTTAAGCATCGATTGCGAGGTGTCTACTAATCGTAATCGAGCATGGATTCGAGTTGCCTTTTCAAGCGCAGATAAAGGAAAAGTATTTGGACGAGGTGGACGCAATATTCAAGCGATTCGCACTTGTCTAACGGCCGCTGCCGAATTAATTGGACAATCCGTTTACTTAGATATTTTTGGTAGCGCTGGTGGTCGTGATGAAATGTATGATTCGGAAGACAACGAAGAGCGATTTCCACTACCTCGATCAAGAGATAGACGTACTACCAACACCAGCAGTGGTACAAATGGCCAGCGTCCTTTCATTAAACCTCGCGCTCGCCAGGTTTAGTACAATTTAATTCATAGGCACCATAAACCCCTTCTTAGGGGGGTTTATAATCCATGACTCCCAAATTTGATTCGCGTTCATATGGAAGATAACTTTAAGGAGGTGAAAGTAGAAAGTGGCTGAAGTCCGTTTGGGTGAAAATGAAACAATTGATTCAGCGTTAAGACGTTTTAAGAAAAAAATTCAGTCTTCTGGAATTTTATCTGAGGTCAGGCGCCGAGAACGTTACGAAAAACCCAGTTTGCGCCGTAAGCTCAAAGCGGAAGCCGCACGTAAAAGTGGACGTTTATTGCGGAACTAGAAATATTTCTTTTAACATTTCTTTTAACCCACGTTTCACTTTTACTATCTGTTCGATTAGTTTGTTTGTATGCTTTATCTGAATCAAACTAATCAACTAGTCGAAGAAAGTGGAGGCGCACAGGTTTTGCGTCTCTGTTTTTATTTGTAGTTTACTTGTATTAATATAGATTATTCTTAGAGCTACTATTTTAGATAAATTATGGAGAGTAATTAAAATTCTTATGGCAGGTGCTTCTATTCTTCAACTGCCCAACATTGAAAGCGCACTCGCACTTGCGGGAAATTATGAAGAAAATCTTAAATTAATTGGGCGCCAAACAGGTGCAAGTATTGCGCTACGAGGACAAGAGCTATTAATTTCTGGTACACAAAACCAAGTTGAGCGCGCGTCGCAAATAGTCCATTCTCTAGAAGAGTTGTGGGGTCATGGTAAAAATGTGTACAGTACAGATATACAGGCAGCGATTCAAGCTCTTGATACACACCGTGAAAATGATTTGCACGACTTGCAGCGTGATATTGTGGCAAAAACCCGTCGTGGTGAAGATGTTCGAGCTAAAACGTTTCGCCAGCGGCAGTATATTCAAGCTTTACGTACTAATGATTTAATATTTTGTAGTGGTCCTGCTGGTACAGGTAAGACATTTTTAGCCGTGGTTGTTGCGGTACAAGCATTACTTGCCAACCAATTTGAGAAAATAATTCTAACTCGTCCAGCAGTGGAAGCTGGTGAGAAGCTTGGTTTTTTACCTGGAGATTTGCAGCAAAAAGTCAATCCTTACCTGCGTCCACTTTATGATGCGATTAACGAATTTATCGACTCTGAGAAAGTACCCGGTTTGATTGAACGGGGCATAATTGAGGTGGCGCCGCTTGCTTACATGCGAGGACGCACGCTTAACAATGCTTTTGTAATAGTCGATGAGGCTCAAAATACTACACCAGCGCAGATGAAAATGGTGTTAACGCGCTTGGGTTTCCATTCGCGCATGGTAGTTACAGGAGACATGACACAGACAGATTTATTACCAAGTCAACAGTCAGGACTAGCTGTGGCATTACACATTTTAAAAGGCGTTGAAGGAATTGCATTTAATGAATTTACACAAAAAGACGTTGTGCGTCATAGTTTAGTACAGCGGATTGTTGCTGCGTATGAAAAATACGAAAAATAAAATTGTTACATTTGTAGAGACACGATTAATCGCGTCTCTAGCGAAACGTCATTTATTATTCCCAAGTAATAGGTATATCTAAAAAATAGCTAAGTTCTTCTGCCAACCAGTAAAGTTCTGGTGTTGTAAGTTTATAATTTAGTCCATATCTTTTGTTTGCCACCCATAGATATAAGTTGGGTGGTATTTCATGTTCTACTACTTGTTTATTACCGCTATCATCAGTTCCAGATTCAACTAACTGGTAACTCTTGTTTTCAAAAGTTATTTGTGAAATGTTTTTGACCGAATCTATAAAAACTATACAATTTTCTTGGATATGCATTGTACTAGTGTAATTAAAACTTAATACTATCTTTTGTTGATTAATATTTAAGTTTAAGGCATGTACGCGCTTGATATTTTTATGGTTTAATCTAACATTTTTATCAGGAATTAAAGCTTGATAGAACTTTTTGATATCAAAGACAGTTGGAGAAGTTAAACGCAGCATGACGGCGCCAACAATCAAGAAAGGGAGTGAATAACGGATTACTTCTGGTAAAAAAAACAAAAAGCTCCATAGAATTATAACTGGTAAACCAATAAACATTACTACTGCAAACAAACAAGATATAATAGCAATTAACCATAACCAAAGACTGCGAAGCACAATAATATCAAATATTTTTCCCCAAGATTGTTGATAGTCTCTTTCCAAATTCTTAAATACTTGAGTCGAATATTTATTATTTGATTGGACAAAATAAGGAATATTAATATTAATAGATTTAGTTTTTTTTATAATATTAATATTACTTAAAGGTGGCTTTTTAATTGTTAGTTCACCAGATTCTAAAGCTGAATTCGCAGATTGTACTGAATTAAAGCGTTTGTTGAGGCTGGGATGAGTCATTAACTTTAGCCATTCTCGAAATGTAGAGCTAATGAAAGTAACTTCCTCGAATTGAATTTGTAAGTCATCTACAGGTAAGTCGGCTGGCTCAATACCTGTTACTAAATAAATAAGCGTTGCTCCTAAACTATATAAGTCAGAAGCTTTCGTTACTCTACCAGTAAATTGCTCCGGCGCCATGTAACCGTAAGTGCCTACAATCGTCATGGTTCCATCTTGTGCATTTGCAGTTTGTACTGAACCAAAGTCAACTAAATACACATCACCAACATGGTGGGCAGAGGAGTTAACTAATAAAATATTGCTTGGTTTTATATCGCGGTGAATAACGGGTGGTTGATGCGAGTGGAGGTAGTCTAATACTGAGAGTAAAGATTTTGCTAGCTGCTTGACCTCAGTCTCGTTAAATGTTCTTCCACTCGTTAGATATTCTTGAAGGGGTCGGGCATCAATATAAGTTTGTACTAAAGCAAATCCTTTTAAGCTGGGAGTATCAACGCTAAAGTATTCTATGTACTTAGGAATTGCTGGATGCGATAAAGATTTGAGAGTTTCAACTTCGCGCTCAAATAATTTTAAATCATCCCAACGAAAATTATTGTTGAATATAAGTAGTTTAATTACTACTTTAGCTTTCGTTTGTAAATCTTGCGCCAAAAAAGTTCGGCGCCCTCCCTGAACGGTTAAATTGCTTCCAAGTTGTTCTTGGATTTTGTAACGATTATTCAGTAGTTCTTGTGACAAAAAGTTACTTATCATAGTTATTGCACCAATTTTTTATTCGTTAATTAACGGTACATCTAAAAATTCACTGAGTTCTTGTGCTAACCAGTCACGTTCATCCATTGTTAAAGGTTGATATAAATAATTATTTAAATCGTAGTGAGTCGTTCCTACCCATATAATTATACTGAAAGGTTTTTTAATTATTCCAACCTTGTTTTTCAAATCAGATAGTTTGTAATTTTGTGCGCTAGCTACTAGCTTCCAAATATATTCTCTAATTATAATTTTTCGTGAGGCGCCAGTAAAAACTTGACTGCCAAACAACTCAGTAGCAATAACCAAGCATTTTCTATCTATTAATAAAGTCGTTTGCCCAAATAAATTAACAAATATACATGAAATTATGTATAAAACAAGTGATACACCAATAAATATCGTTCCATATTTGAAAATAGATACTTGAAATAAAAGTTCAATTATATTTTGAGCAAAACCACTGAAGAATAAACTCATAAAGTATAAGAAAAATGCAGTTGGAACAATGGCACTGCATATATTACCGATTACTTGGCTTATTGTCTTAGCTGGTAATCGTATCTGTAGATTATCTTTAGTTTCTCTAATTTTTATCTTACTATATGGTGGTTTTTTGAGTTTAGATAAATTAGTACTCATGTAAAATAAATTATATTCTTCTGACAAATTAGGTAAATTATCTAAAGCATGTAATGCTGCTGTAGTAGAATCAAAACGGCGGTTGACACTAGGCTGTATCATTATACTCAACCAAGTTTTTAGCTCGGTACTAATATTGGGTATTTTATCGAACTCAATACTCAAATCAGAATTAATCAAATCATCATTGATTAATTCTGAAGGGTGTTTTCTCGTTGCTAAATAAATTAGTGTCATCCCTAAACTATAAAAATCTGATGCAGGAAAAGCTCTTCCTCCAAATTGTTCAGGTGGCATATAACCATAAGTACCAACTATTGTTCTAGTACCATGTGTTTTAATTGTAGTTTGCACGGCGCCAAAATCAACCAAGTATACATCACCAACACTGTTCCCAGAAGTATTGTTCAATAAAATATTACTAGGTTTGATATCACGATGAATAACCGCTGGATGTCGTGAGTGTATATAGTGTAAAATATGTAACAGCGACTTACTTACTTGAATGATTTCATGTTCCTTAAAATTTCGCCCAGTTTCTACATGTTCTTGAAGTGATTTTGCATTAATATAAGTCTGTACAAGAGCAAACCCCTTAATCTCAGGCGTATCTAGCTCAAAATAATCGAGGTATCGGGGAATAGCTGGATGCTCAAGATGTTTGAGTGTTTCTGCCTCTCTTTCAAATAATTTTAAATCTTCCCAACGAAATTCCTCACTAAATAACAGAATTTTAATCACTACTAGCTCGTCGTTTTCGGTATCTTGAGCTTTTAGCGCGCGTCGAATTCCGTTTTCAGCTATTTGTTCAATAATAATGTAACGATTATGTAATTTTTGAGAAGCATCGCTTGTGAGTTGGTTGGACATAACTAAGCAGCGCGCGATTCAATACATATCTATTACAATTACTATAAATTAGATTTATTCATTTCGTTACATTTCTTCATTTAAATGCAAGAAACCCAGTATCTTAGATATGGTGGGTTTATATAGAGGTCGTCGGAAAATGGCTAAACCATTAAAAGAATTTTTGGAAGCTTGTGAAAACTTGGGAACTTTACGCTTAATTGTTACAAGTAGTGCCGCAGTGTTAGAAGCGCGCGGCAAAGTCGAAAAGATATTCTATGCGGAATTAGCAAAAGGTAAATATGCGAACATGCATACTGAAGGTTTTGAGTTTCACCTAAATATGGACTTGATCAAACAGGTAAAGTTTGAAACAGGTGAAGCGAAGCGCGGTAACTTTACAACCTATGCAATTAGATTTTTAGACGATAAGGAAGCGTCAGCTCTAAGTTTATTTTTGCAGTGGGGTAAACCAGGAGAATATGAACCTGGACAAGTTGAAGCATGGCAAGCGCTGCGCGAACAGTATGGAGAAATATGGGAAACGGCGCCTGTTGTACTTTAGGTGTTGTGGTCCGGGGCGGGCAAGGATGCCCACTCCACAAGATAGATTATTTGAATTGAACAAATTCAAATACATCATGAGTGCCACCGCGCAGTACTGACTCGGTGTGTTTACCTTGTAAGCGCTTGCCAAAAGTTTGTTCTAAGGCGCCCCAAACAGCACCAAGAGTATATGTACACTTGCGTTCAGAGCCTTGGGGTTCTCCTGCGGAACATAGAGTTTCGCTGGTGTAGACTTTGATAACGTCACCTTCAGAAACAATTTTCTCTATATTACATAAACATGTACCGTTTTTGCCCAAGGCATAACCAAGTTTATGAGCAATGTCATCAAACGACATCGTTGAACCAGTTAAACCAAGTTCGGTTGCAAGCTGTTTACCACGACTGCGACCTGCTGTTGTTAAAGCAATAGCGGTTGCTTTATCTCCTAAAGCATCTTCCATTCCCACAATTGCAGCCTTGAAACAAATAATACTGCTAAAATCTCCCAAAGTAGGACGCAACATGATTGGAAACTCCTGTAAAATTATTTTATTGATATTGGATATTGGATATTAAGGCTTTAACCAATTAACGGCGCGAGTTTGCTAATGATTCGCTTGATTTCCAGAAATAGGATACCTTGTTTAACTCCCGCACTTGCAAGCACAAGCAATACTGCATCGCTGCCACAGCTAACTAACACGCCGTAACCTTTCTCACCTTCAACTACGATACGTTCAACGCTTCCGCGCGAAAGTTCGCGTCCAATTCGTTCACCAAGCGATAACATTGATGCGGACATTGCAGCAGTACGTTCTTCATCCATTGGACCAGGAAGTACTGATGCGAGCGCAAGACCATCTGGACTTACTAATGCTGCACCTTGAACATCAGATGCGCCACTAACAAAGTTTTGCAGTTCGCTTTGTAGCATCGAAATATTAATCATTGTTTTGCTCCATCCAACATAAAGAAAGTGATTACGGTGTTCGTTTTACAATTGCTCTAGTAATCTTGTTAGTGCCATCTTGACTGAAGTCTTATCAGTCGCGTTGACGTTTGTTATCGGCGCCTCTCCCAAAGCCGCAGAGACATCTAACAAACTACTAGATAGTAAATCAGTATGTGTCAATCCAACTAAATATGGAATTTGCAACTGACCCTCAAGAAGTTTCACGACAGAACGCGCGTACAGCAAATCAACTTCACGAGTTGCATTCGCAAGTACAACGCAAGCTTGAGCTTTCTCAATCAAAATATCCCGCATAAATTCAAATCGAGCTTGTCCCGGCGTACCATACAGGTGCAATGAATCTTTGCCAGGTAATAATAATGTGCCAAAGTCCATCGCTACCGTAGTTTTTGGTTTGAGGTTAGCAGTCTCATCGGTAGCTCGTTTATCAGTACCCATAACATCGGTATCGCTAATTGTGCGGATGAAGGTTGTTTTTCCAGCACCTACACCACCAGTTACCACAATACGCAGGATTTTCATTTATACAAGTATAGGCAATTGGACTTTTTGCAAGTTAGATTTTTATTCCATATGATAAGTTTCAGATATTAATCAATTGCGCTGCTTTCAAAAATTGGTAAATACGTTCTGCTTGAGTAAACCGAGCGTGTCTATGATAACTAACTTTTCAGAATTTTACCCTAATAAAACTTATCTTATGTATAGATAAATATTTATATTTTTTCTGAAAAAATACTAGTGCTTCTTTATACAATTTTCATAAAATAATCCCTTCCCGCTTATGCTGACGGGAAAGGTAGTTTTGTACTAAATAGTACTATTTACATTGATTTGGCGCCAGTAGCAATTAAGCGTCTGAACAAACCTTCACTCCAACCAGTTTCTTGAAGTACAGCCGAGGAAGAAACTTCTACATAAGCTTGTTCAATAAAAGCTAAATCAATCATGCAAATACGTCCCAGCGCGTCTTTGAGTTCTTCGGCTTTCGCATCAGCTTTAAGACGTTTACCAACTTCGTGTACTACCGTTGCCATTGCAGGAACGACGTGTTGGGGTCCAATACCCAGACGGACGTGAATTAAACCAATTCTCCAACGACGGTCAGCGTATGCATTACCCCATTCATCTATACCTGTAAACATTTCTTGAAACCAGTGAATGAAGGTTTCGCGCAGACGATGAACTCGTTCTGAACCACCATCATTAAGTATGCCGCTCATTTCTGGGTCACGTCCAAGATAAGCATAAAAGTGGTCGGCCATTTCTGGAGCTAACTGTAGTCCCCACTCTGCCTCAGATTTAAGTAAAGCTTTATCAGCTTCTGTTAAGCCAACACGCTTTTCAAGAGTGGACATAAAGACATGTGGGTCTAAAGCCATGACGTAAACTCAGCTCCTATAGTCAAAATGAATGTAAGTTTAAAAGTAAAGTATTGATGCGAACTCTGATAATTCTTTATAAAGTGTTAACTAGTGTTAACTAATTAGTAGCCTTATCAACGATTACTCAAATTCAGCAATCCAGACATCGGAGTAGGGATTATTGTGGGCTACCCTAACAAAGGGGCAAGTTTAGCTACCACCCGTTTGAGTTCCAAAAATAAAATACCTTGTTTGACGGCTGCACTTGCGAGTACGAGTAATACTGCATCACTACCACAACCAATTAGCACTCCATAACCTTTTTCACCTTCAACGACGATACGTTCAACGTTTCCGCGCGCGAGTTCACGTCCAATTCGTTCGCCTAGGGACAGCATTGATGCGGACATTGCGGCAGTACGCTCCTCATCCATTCCACCGGGAAGCACCGATGCTAGGGCAAGACCGTCTGGACTTACTAATGCTGCACCTTGGACATCGGAGGCGCCTGTGACAAAGTTTTGCAGTTCTTGCTGTAGCATCGAAATGTTAATCATGTCTTTTCCTTTAGTAGAAGTTGATAATTCAACTGGTAATTCGTTAGTTGGAGGTGGTGTAACGGTTTGGGAAACAGGCGCCAATTCCTCGTATGAGGGTGTTGGTATTACTGTTTGCTCCGTCGAAATTAATTCAGCTTCTTTCAACTCAGGTACGTTTGCTGACTCAGGAGAAGTTTGCTGAAATCCACCCATGAGTAGCTTCAGGATTCTGCCTAAAGCCATAGCGGTTTATCTAGTTAGTTATTTTTTGATATTTTTCGATGTTTCTATCACGACATATACACTATCAGTATTATGCCTAACAGTGTACAAAACTCAACTTGTGTAAGGTAAAAAATACTTTAAGAAATAATAATGAATGTGATATGTTTTACATTTAGTCCGTAGATAATTACTTTTACGAATGATGTTGATAGCAATTAGTTAATAGTTCCACAAGAGTAATCAAAGCTTCTCGGACTGATGCTGGTTCAGTTGCGTTAACATTTACAATTGGTGGTCTTGAGTTGAGGATCCCTAAACTAAGGGCAATATCTTCTGCTTCCCAGGCGCCGGGACAGTCTGAATGTGTTACACCAATTAGATAAGGAATATCAGCGCGCTGTTTAAAGAAGTGAAGAATTTTGCGGTTGTAACGTAGATGTTCAGGACGGTGTGCGTCAATTAACAAAATATAAGCGTGAGCTTTTTCGATTAAAATATCCCACATGAAATCAAACCGAGCTTGTCCGGGTGTACCATATAAGTGCAGCGATTGATTGGGGTTGATTGTTAGGCGCCCAAAGTCCAAAGCGACAGTAGTGCTAGGTTTGATTTCTGCCATTTCATCAGTCGCGCGCTTATCGGTATCAACAACATCAATTTCGCTAATGGTACGAATGAAACTTGTTTTTCCTGCACCAACGCTTCCTGTTACTACAATACGTAAGATTTCCATAACAGCTTATTCACTCTACACTCATAACTTAGCACTCATCACTCATCACTCATCACTCAGCACTCAGCACTCAGCACTCATCACTCAGCACTCAG
>NZ_JBXXZH010000175.1:0-20249 GCF_059640475.1 Calothrix sp. CBUCES-K 9914 | reverse complement strand
CGCGAAACCCTTGATTTTTCAAGATTTTTAGGGAACGAATCAGCCCTGCGCGTGGAAGGGGGGTTGGGGGGATTAAACCAAGAAATAATGTTAATTATCAAAACCAAAAGAACTATGAAACTAACTCACAAAAAGCCTTCTATTTCCTATCCCCAACTCAAACAAACAACATTATATATTTGGTCAGAATGGCGCCGTCAAAAATTCCCACTGTATATATTCCTGGCAATGTGCCTCAACTTAATAGTGGCGCCAGTAGTATACGCAGCAACCGGTGAACAATTCTCCCACGTTCAAGCTTGGTCTTTGGCACTTCTGGGATTAACAGCAGTAGCACTTTCGACCTATTTATTTTTCGTAATGTTTGTACCCGAAAGATTTTAATATACGGAGAAATTATATGAGTTTTGCGCGCGAAGCCAACAGAGCGATACGTTCTACTATTGTGTTATGGGTATTAACAGCAATTATTTACCCATTTGTAATGATAGGTATTGGACAACTTGTATTTCCATCGCAAGCCAACGGTAGCTTAATTACAAATGCCCAAAATCAAGTTGTTGGTTCTGCCATAATTGGTCAACCCTTTACTTCAGACCGTTATTTCAACAGTCGTCCCAGTACAACCAGCTACAGTACAGCCGACCCGAAAAAAGACGAAGCAAAAGTCTTACAAACAGGAGTTTCAGGCGCCAGTAACCTTGCTCCCAGTAACCCAGCATTAATGGAGCGCATCAAAGGAAAAACAGACAAAGACCCCAGTAAAAGTATCGAAGGAGACTACAACCGCTTGAAAAAAGCAGGAGTACAGCCAACAGGAGACTTAGTTTATACCTCCGGTTCCAGCTTAGACCCTCATATAACTCCCGAAGCAGCTAAAGCGCAAATAGCAAGAGTAGCTAAAGTGCGCGGACTCCAAGCAAACCAGCTAGACTCACTCATTGCCCAAAACACCGACGGTCGCTTTCTAGGTATTTTCGGTGAACCAGGAGTCAACGTATTAAAGCTAAACATTGCCCTAGATAAACTCAAGTCAGCAACCTAAAAATAATCTTGTCCAACTTCTTGTGGAACGGGCATCCCTGCCCGTGTCTAAAAATTGAACAAGCTTTCCCTATTAATAACAGGACAGGCAGTTAGCCTATCCTAAAAATAAACAAAGAATTGGTTATGTACTACTCACCCTCAAAGCATACAGCACCCGAAAATATATATACTTGTTCTTCACGTCGTGGCAAACACAAAATTTTCATCGGCATGGCGCCAGGAGTCGGCAAAACCTATAAAATGCTCGAAGAAGCTTGCCAACTTAAACGTACAGGTATCGATGTAGTTATTGGATACTTAGAAACACATGGGCGCCGGGAGACAGAAGCAAAAGCAAAAGGGTTTGAAGTAACACCAGCAAAAGTAGTTTTAATAAACGAGCAAACAAAAAGCGAAATGGATGTTGACGCAATTATCGCGCGTCACCCCAAATTAGTACTAATTGACGAACTAGCGGACGTTAATATATTAGGTTCGCAGCATCACAGACGTTATCAAGACGTGGAAGCAATATTAGCAGCAGGAATAGATGTTTTCTCCACAGTAAATATTCAACATTTAGAACAACTCAGGTATCAAGTTGCAGAACTAACAGGAATAGCCGTACAAGAATATATTCCCGATAGTTTACTTGAAGCAGCCCAAGAAGTCATCCTAGTAGACATCACGCCAGAAACACTAGAAGAAAGATTATTAGAAGGAAAAATATATCCTTTAACAGAAATTGAGCGAGACATTAAAAACTTCTACCAACGGTGTAATTTAGTCGCATTACGCGAACTAGCATTAAGACAAGTCGCCAATAAAATTGAGCAGCAAAGCATTCAAGAAGTCAGCCAGGACATAGACCCAACTCATAACCATGAAGGCAGAAAAAAAATTCGGCAATTTTGTAGTATTCAAGAACGAGTCTTAGTTTGCATATCTACCTCACCAAATTCACTGCGCTTAATTCGTAGAGGAGCAAAACTAGCCGATTACATGAACGCTCCTTTTTACGTATTATATGTCAATAACCTCGACCGCTCACTCACAAAAGAAGAAGCTGTTTATATAGAAAGATGTAGGCTAATTAGTAAAGAACTTCAAGGTGAATTTTTAGAAGTATGCGGAGAAAATATTGTGACGGAAATTACAAGCATCGTTAATTCCTATCGAATCACTCAAATTATGTTCGGTCAAACGCATCGTTCATTCTGGCAAATCTTCTTTCAAGGTTCTATAATCGATAAACTAATGCGCTTACTCAATCACATCGACATTCATATTATTTCAGCAGAACAATAATCTAAAATTAAGATTTATTATACCTGCAACATATTAACATTTACTTAATTGCTACTTCGTATACTTCCGTCGGGCATTGTTGTATTACTAAATGTAGTTCCTTTTAAATTGGCGCCACTTAAATTACCATTGCGAAGGTTAGAATCAGTAAAATCTGCTCCGCTTAAGTTAGCATTACTAAAATTTGCATTTTGTAATTCTGCACTAGATAAATTGGCTCCAATAAGATTAGCACTAGTAAAATTTGCGTTATTGTCGTCCTTCTTGGCGCCCTTGTTCTCTAGCTTCTGCTAGTTTTTGTAAATAAATAGGTGATAAGGACATAAATTGAGCTTCCAAAATTTTTATGTACAGCTTGATATTGCATTTACTTATATAGCAGTCCTATATGAGCTGTAAAAAATTATACCTATAGAGACGCGATTAAATCGCGTCTCTACAACGTGCGGATTTTACGAATGATTTAGGACTCCTATGTATTATCTAAGGCAAGTGTTAATCTTGCTCTAGATAGTATATAAGTATTGAGGATTAGCTAAATCTGTCTAGCAATTCCTCACGGGACAATTGTTGTATCAACGGTATAAACTCATCTTCTCCCAAAGCTGACAAAGGTTGGATAATTTGATGGAGTTCATTATCTAAAGTGCCAAATCTAAATCGCAGCAACTTTTCAACAACCCTATATAGAGATTCTTGACTCCCTTCTTGTCTCCCTTCTTGTCTCCCTTCTTGTCTAACTTCTTCAAGCTTCTGTAGATAAATCGGTGATAAGCTCATAATAAAATCCCTATCCTCTTCTTCTTCAGGTTCTTTAAGTTCTAAGGTAGCCCTTAAGTTCAATAGTAAATCAACTGCTTTTTGTCGTAAGGGGTTATCTAGTGGTAACGCCTCTAACTCTTTTATAGCTCGTTTTTGAGTTCCATCTCGACCCAAAAGTCTTAACCACAATGTTTCAGGTCTATCAGGTAGTTGATGGACGACAATGATAGCGGTTCTAGTGTTGTCACCAAGGAAATATATTCCTTTACCCCAGTTTTCTTCATCAGGTGTCGCATGGAACCCATTATCTAAAAAAGGTTCTGATGCTGTAGGAGATATAATCCATAACCGTGGTAAGTCATCCATTCTTAAGGAAGTTTCTTGTCGCCTATTTTTTCGCTGCGCTTCGGCAAAGGTGGAGAACAGTTTACCCATACAACTACAAACTTCTAGTGGTTGCACTGCGTTGCGAAACGGTTCAAATAATGCTGCTGTATTTGCGAATCGTCCTAATAACCCTAATTCGACCTCGGAGTCAGGTGGTTGGGGAAATGGTGCAAAGTAGACATCGATTTCTCTAATTTCTGATGGTACTTTTTTGTCTGTATCTACTTCTCCTACTGTTTCTAGCAGTGCTTGCAGGTAATTCTTAGAGAACTCGTCATACGGGAATTGAGTCATGTTGCGATTCAAATTAATACAGCAGAATTATTTTATATACATGTATGTGTATATAAGTACTAAACAAAATAATAATTTAGTTGAACATTCCGGTTAAATTTTCAGTTGTGTTTTTAGATGATGTTTGTGATTTATATTACTTTGATTGTTGAGTTGAAATAGGGTTTATAAGAAGATTGGCAGCGGATTATGTAACAGATTTAACGGATAGATTTACTAGTGATGTTTGCTACATTCTCTTGTGGGATAGGCATCCTTGCCTGTCCTTTGATGGAAAGGACGGCTGGGGACAGCCGTTCCACAAGACTGTTTCATTCTTAGCTTTATTTTTTAGATAAATTGGGTTCGACAATATGAGGATAATTATCATAATTACGTCGTACCCAGTCCATGCCAACTTCGTTATTTAGCTTAATTTTCTGTGGTGTGTTGGGATAAATCTTTCCTAAAATATCTGAGTCTTGTTCGATTACAACTTTGACTAAATCTAGAAATTTGAATTTAAGTAATTTGAATATTGGGTTTTTTGCTAGACCAAACATTATTGCATAAGTACGCGACTTTGTTAGTGACTCTGGAATAAACGCATGAATTTGTTTAAATTTCCCGGCGCCTGTTTCACCATGAAGTACTGCAAGTGAGGGAAAATAGTTTTCAAGGTGAGCATTAAGCACTTTGGGAAACATAAATAAACCAGGGTTGCTTAGTTTCTCTTTAAAGTCGGTAAGCGCAACGGGCATACTGAAGTAAGCATGTGAATGATGCCCATTATCTATAAACTTCTCAAAATTAACTTCTTGAATCTTGAATAATGAACGATGCGTACCGTTTTGGTGGTTGTAGTCGTGCATGTTTAACAACAACGACATTAAGTCAGCTTCAATACTGGTATCGGCTGTACATCCAATTAATTCGTACTCTGCGGCAATTTCATTCAATATATTAGGTATAGGCTGTTTTGGTTCAGTATTACCATATGACCAAATAAAATCACCTTGAATGATTAACTCCAAAGGTGCCAACTGCGGTAAAGTCTTTTTCTTAGAACCAGGTAAAACAGTACATCCTTGACTATCAAACTCCAGTGCATGAAACGGACACACCACTACACTTGTTTTATCTTCCTGCGCTTCACACCATCCCTCACTCAGCATGGCGCCCATATGTGGACAAGCATTTGGTAAAGCATTGACATTACCAAGTGCATCTTTCCATAGTACATAGTCATTACCGTACAGCGATACTTTAAATGGCTTATTAACTTGTAACATTGATTTGTGCGCTAATAACCAAGGGGCGCCTTCTAACATCGACATATATATATCCTGCTTTAAATACTTTAAACATGATGAAAAACTCATGTCTATTCTAAAAATATGAGCTTATCCTCGTATTTGTCAATGTCTTATACAAAAATTTCTCTACATGAACCTAACTTCTGAAGATTCCCTAGAAAACCTAAAAATGCGGCGCCAACCGAAGCAAAAGCGTGGTCAAGAACGTGTTGAGCGGATTTTGGATGCAGCAGTAGAAGTATTTGATGAAGTTGGGTTCGATGCTGCGACGATGAATAATATCGCTTTACGCGCGCAAACAGCTATCGGTTCCGTGTATCAGTTTTTCCCTGACAAACTAGCTATTTTTCAAGCTTTAGAACTGCGTCATCTGGAACGAGTTCACGCTGCCTGGGCAAAACTCGACAGTCTTAATATTGCCGAACTACCATTCGAGACGTTCATCAAAAGGATGTTAAAGATATTCAAAGAAATCTTTGACGAACCAACATCGCGGTTACTGTTCATTCAGTATTTCACTTCTAACGCAATGTTCCAAACTATCGATGATAGTCTGACCCAACAAGGAATAGATTTTCAGGCAAAGCTACTACACGCGCGCAACCCAAAATTAAGTTCAGAAAAATGTCAACTTATTGCCGAAATATGTGTTCAAGCTGCAAATGCTTTACTTGTAGTCGCGCTTCGCAACCCAGAACCACGTCGTGAAGAGATTTTTCAGCAAATCGAAGAGTTATTTATTGCTTACCTGCGTCCCTATGCAGGAGATGTTAGGGATGATTTGCACAATGAAGTAATGAAGGTAATGATTTGCCCACACTGCCATTCCCGGCGCCTTTCTAAGAACGGACATCGGCACGGCAAGCAAAGATATATCTGTAAAGACTGTGGTAAACAATTTTTGGAAAGCTATTCCCCCAAAGGTTACAGCAACTATATTAAGCAACAATGTATAGAGTTGTACAATACAGGTATAGGGTTTCGGGAAATAGAGCGGCAAACAGGTGTTTCCCACAATACAATTATTAATTGGGTAAGGCAAAAATGATTACAAAAAATTTTAATGCTATTTTCTTGGATATCTAAGAAATATTTCTGTCTTTGTGTGTAATAATGTCACGAGTTAAGCTACAAAATAAATCACCATACACGGGATTTGTTTTTTGGCTTGTTTATTAGCACCGCTCTTAATCCGGTAGTATTTAATACTACTACTTAGTACTCAGCTTTACAAAGAATTCAAACTCAAAAACCAATTGTATGCACGACTCTTCCTTTGAGTCCTTTGCTTCCTATGGCAGACTACTGAGCTAGTAAGAAATTAGAAAAACGTGATTTTCCCTTTGGAAATCACGCTTATCGATATTTAAAACATTTGTTCTGTTACAACTACGAGTAAACAGTGATGAACTTGTTACAATTGGAGAACCAAGAAGTGAAAGCCACTTCTAAGGTGGGAAAGAATATAGATTTTGATTCAAGACAAACTGCTTATCCACGTCCGCAATTACAACGGCGGCATTGGCAAAACCTAAATGGTCAATGGAAATTCGCATTTGACGACGAAGGTAAATGCACGAAGCCGGATAATATCAAGCAGTGGGTTAATAATATCGAAGTTCCGTTTGCGCCTGAATCTACCAAAAGTGGGATTGGCGATACTGGGTTTCATCGCAATTGCTGGTATGAAAGGGAATTTGAAACTCCTCCCGGAGAGGGAAGACTAATATTACACTTTGGTGCGGTTGACTATCGCGCGCGCGTTTGGGTAAACAACCAATTTGTGGGAGAGCATGAAGGTGGACATACATCTTTCTCGTTCGATATCACGGACATGCTTTCGGATAGTGGTATTACAAAAGTAACAGTCTGGGCACATGATGACCCCCATGACTTAGCAAAACCTCGTGGTAAACAAGACTGGCAACTGCACGCCCATAATATTTGGTATCCTCGCACGAGTGGTATTTGGCAAACAGTTTGGCTCGAACGTGTAGGCGCCACATATATAGATACCATCCAATGGACACCGCACATGGAACGCTGGGAAATTGGGTTTGAAGCGTTTATTCAAGGTACACGCCAAAATGATTTACAAATCAAAGTAAAACTTAGCGTTGGCGATAATGTCTTAGTAAATGATTCTTATACTGTATTTAAAGGAGAAATTCATCGTCGTATCGCGCTTTCTGACCCAGGTATTGATGATTATCGGAATGAGTTGCTCTGGAGTCCAGAGAAACCGACTCTAATTAATGCTGAAATTCAGCTTTGGGATGGGGATGAGCTGTTGGATGAGGTCAAATCATATACAGCAATGCGCGCGGTAGGAATTCAGCGTGACCGCTTTATGCTTAATGGGCGCCCTTACTATTTACGATTAGTTCTTGACCAAGGATACTGGGAAGAATCATTAATGACGGCGCCGAGTGATGAAGCGTTGCGTCGTGATGTGGAACTAGTAAAAGCAATGGGTTTCAATGGAGTACGTAAGCACCAAAAAGTAGAAGACCCTCGTTTCTTGTATTGGGCGGATGTACTAGGTCTATTAGTTTGGGAAGAAATGCCAAGTGCTTACCGCTTTACACCAAAAGCCGTAGAACGCATGACGCGCGAATGGAGTGAAGTTATTAAGCGAGATATCAGTCACCCTTGTATAGTGGTGTGGGTTCCGTTCAATGAATCTTGGGGAGTTCCCAATTTAACAGATACGGCAGCTCATCAAAATTATGTTTTGGCAATGTATCACTTAACCAAGACTCTTGACCCAACTCGTCCAGTAATTGGTAACGACGGTTGGGAGAGTACTGATACAGATATTCTTGCTATTCATGACTATGACAATAACCCAACTACCTTGGCAAAACGTTATGGTAATGAAGTCAAATTATCAGACTTGTTAAATCGCGAACGTCCCGGTGGAAGAGTTCTCACCCTTGATAATTATGCTCATAACGGTCAACCAGTAATGTTAACAGAATTTGGTGGCATTGCTTACACTGAAGAAAATCAAACTCATAACACCTGGGGATATGCCAGAAGTTCAAATATTTCTGAGTTACAAATGCGTTACAGTGCGTTGTTAGCAGTAGTAAATTCCGTAGAGATGTTTAGTGGTTTCTGCTACACCCAACTTACCGATACTTTCCAAGAAGCAAATGGTTTGTTATATATTGACCGTACACCCAAAATTCCAATTGAGGCAATTGCGAATGCTACTCTTGGTAATGACTTGCAATCGGCAGTTAAAACCAACTGGTTGCAGGCAACATTAGTGCAACAAGCAGCTTTTTGCGGTAGTGAAGGTTGTAGGTAACATCATTAGTTCAAATCATTATATTTGGTACTACTGGTTAACTCAACCAGTAGTACTGCTTGCTTAGTTTACTTTTATATGGCACCATCAAGTCCAACTACTGGTTCATGTCATTCAATTTGGAGGTTATGCCAAACAAAAGACAAAAATTGTTACGTCAAAATTGCCAGTAAGATAAAACTTGGCACCTTTTTCTTACTTTGCATCGAATAACCAGCGAAAACAGGAGTTATGGAAGCCTTTCACTCGCAACCCCATATGCCCACATCGAGCTTGACCGCGCTCGCTCCAGTTAGATTAAGACTGTCTTTAATTCACTTTCGGGCAGTAAAAGCATGGTTTCGGCGCCGACTCTACCAAAAGGCGGTTCTTCAGGTTGCATTTCCATTGCCACCGTGTAAGTCCACGCCCCCGATTCAAGGTTGAATTTAACAATTACTCCCTCTCCACCAATAAATTGTACCAGTTGATTGGGACTAAATTTTGGAAGTGTCATCGTTTATTTTCCCGGTTTCAAATACAACCAACTGACAAAGAAAAAGGAGGCGGTAAACAACTGCATTAAATCAATAGCTGATAAATAACCGTCTGTAAAGGAAGCAATCGTTCTATCAGTAATGCCAAAGAGCCAAGAGGCAGTGCCAAAGAGCCAGAGATTATTTTTAAATGCGGCTGAAAAATCTAATTCGACGGGTTGAGCTTGCATCTTCATAAGAATATTAAAAGCGAGGGGTAACTGGTGGATTGCAAATAACTGGTAACTTGTGCCAAGACTACTCAAAAAGCCTACTTGGCAGTTGATGTTTCGATAGTAACCAGTCTTGATTCTCTTCTTCCCTATCTATGGTTTTAAACGAAAGGTATCGAAAGTATAAGCTCAAAATTTTAGAGACAACAATTAAATGTATTAGGCAATACAGGTAGGACTTAACGAAATTAAAAAGCAGAACTACAACCAGTTGCACGACTCATGATTTAACAACCAAAATTAATTTTTTTTAGGTTATTAGAAATATTAAAGTGAAAGTCTTGAGGTCATAAATTAACTAAATATTGCAGGGTTTCATAGCAGTTTGGAGATAGTCTCAATTAAGTCGGTGTAGGGCGACATTTTTATGAAGTAGGAGTGGGCGCCTA
The DNA here is from genome assembly GCF_059640475.1 of Calothrix sp. CBUCES-K 9914. Lineage (NCBI taxonomy): Bacteria > Bacillati > Cyanobacteriota > Cyanophyceae > Nostocales > Calotrichaceae > Calothrix > Calothrix sp. CBUCES-K 9914. Next base: position 10,724 of record NZ_JBXXZH010000175.1, on the reverse strand, counting down.
ATTTAGCCGACTGCATCATAAAATACGGGTTATCGGAAATACTGATGATGATCACCTGAGCTATAAGCTACGTGCAGACTGGCGCACAATGTATGATAAGCAGCTTCAAAGTAACCGTTCTCCATTGCCTCCTCAACCGAGAAGAGCGTGCCGTGCTACAGTCAGGTGGGACACATAACCTACAGGTTATTTTATTGTCAACAGCGCTAACAAAATCATTAATTGCGTCTCTACGCCGTTTGATAGAGATATTTATTGCTCCACTTTGGATAAAACTTTTATGGTAGGCCGAATCAGAAAAAATATAGTGACTGCGCTACACCTCAATTCTCCATAAAAGTCGTATTGAAAGAAATGTATACTAAAAAGCTGATAAAACCTGATGGTCGTAAGCTGACATTATATAGTAGATTTCCAATTTCAGAGGGAATAATTGCTCCTAGTCCAAGCATAGAGCCAGTACTAGCAAATCCTCATTTACGCTGGCATCCATTGCGAGGTGAATGGGTAGCTTATGCTAGTCACCGTCAAGGGCGTACTTTTATGCCGCCTCCAGAATATAATCCTTTGGCGCCCATTAAAGACAAGAACATTCCTACAGAGGTTCCTGAAGGAAATTATGATGTTGCAGTATTTGATAACCGCTTTCCTTCTTTAAATTTGACAGCATACGACCCACCAGAGTCCATCGTCGAAACTTTACCTGCCCTAGGTGCCTGTGAAGTAGTGGTTTTTACTCAAGACCCGAAAGCTTCTTTAAGTTCTTTAGAACTAGACCATTTAGATTTATTGCTACAAGTTTGGGGTGAACGGGTACGCTGTCTTGGTAAAAATGACGAAATTCAGTATGTTTTACCTTTTGAAAACAAAGGTGTAGAAGTAGGGGTGACGCTCCACCATCCCCACGGGCAAATTTATGCTTATCCATTCATACCTCCCGTTGCCGCGCGAATGCAACAAATGCAGCAGCGATTTTATGAGGAACATCAACAGGGTTTATTAGCGGATTTGATACAAAAAGAGATCGCTGATAACAAACGGATTATTTATCAAGATGAATACGCTATCGCCTTTGTACCAGTATGCGCGCGCTATCCATATGAAGTATGGTTGGCACCAATTCAGCCAGTTTCGACGTTTCATTACCTAAGTTCAGAACAAAGGTGGTCACTTGCTAAAGCTCTAAAAACTGTGACGCTTAAATATGATGGCTTATTCGGGCGCCCGTTTCCTTATTTAATGGCTTGGTTTACGGCACCAACAGATGGAAAAGCACATCCCGAAGCGCATTTACACGCCGAGTTTTATCCACCATATCGAACAAGTGAAAGACTAAAATATTTAGCAGGTACAGAACTTGCTGCGGGAATGTTCGCAAACGATGCGCTTCCAGAGGAGAAAGCTAAAGAGTTACAAGCAGTTGTTGTAAATATTGAAGAACTATCTCGTTTGTAAAAAGGGGTGTCAAAAAATGAATCACTATACTGAAGAAGTATCTACCAAACTCGAATTTATCCGCCAAACCTTAAAAGAAAACAATGCTCAAGGTGTGTACTTATGTGGTACAGACTGGTTTGCTTGGGTAACTGCTGGCGCCAGTAATACTGTTTTGCTTACTGCTGAAACTGGAATAGCTTCTGTATTAGTAACTGCGGAAGATGCTTGGGTGTTAACAGATGAAATAGAGGCACAGCGTTTACAAGACGAAGAATTACCATCTAACTTTAAACTACAAATCTACCCTTGGGCAGATACTACCGCGCGTAAGTCGTTTATACGTAATGCAACAGGAGATGGGGAAGTATTAAGCGACCGTCCAATTGAAACAGAAAAACCATTACCTGCATCTTTACAGCAGTATAAAAGAGTGATGATGCAGAGCGAATTGGAGCGCTATCGCGAAGTTGGACTTCTTGCTAGTGAAGCCATGACAGAAGTACTACTTGCTGCAAAACCGACTTGGACGGAATATCAATTAGCGGGTGCAGGTGCAGAAGCGCTATGGGCAAGAGGGTTACACCCAGCATTAACGCTTGTTGCCGGAGAAAGACGTTTACCGCTATACCGTCATGCTACACCCACAAGTGAAGCAATTGGGCGTTCTTCAATGATGGTATTTTGCGCGCGGGGGTATGGTTTGTATGCAAATCTAACGCGATTTGTTTCTTTTGGTTCTATTTCAGATAAAGAAAACGAATTGCATTTCCGTTGCCGTGAAGTAGAAAGCGTAGCACTAGATATGTGTAAACCAGGAACTGCTTTGAATAAGGTTTACCAAACTTTAGCCGAAGCTTATAAACAACACGGTTTTCCCAATGCAATCCGCGAACATCATCAGGGAGGAACGACTGGATACCTATCGCGAGAAATTGTGGCTAATCCCACTACAAGTGATACTCTAAAAGAAAACATGGCTGTTGCGTGGAATCCAAGTCTCGCAGGGGCAAAAATTGAGGATACTTTTGTAATTAATAGCGATGGAAAATTGGAAAATTTGACTTATGATGCCAATTTTCCTAGCCTAGAAGTAGAAGGAAGATTGCGCCCAATAGTATTAGAAGCCTAAGATGATAGCTGTATCAACTTCCAATAAGTCCAAATGTTTAGTAATCACTACATCACTCTTAAGGACTAGCTTAAGTAAAGTTTTAATGTGAGATTCTATACATTTTTTAAAAGTGATTATTTTGACTAATTATATGTGTTTTAATATTAATGGAGTTTTGTAGATAAAGTGTAGAGATGCTCCAGTATAGAGTCTTTACATTCTTTTACAAAACACAACAAATTTACTATTCAAAGACTGATGGATTTTCAAAAAATATTTAATAATAAATCACCGCAAGTTGAAGCATTGGCGCCTGGAAGAGTCAACTTACTTGGTGAACATACTGATTATAATGATGGCTTTGTTCTACCTACGGCAATTCCTCAAAAAACATCAGTACAAATTGGGTTGAGTGAAGATGGATTATACCACTTTTATTCGGAAAATTTAGATGAACAAGTGGATATTGGAGAGGAATGTTTTAGGGCAGGTATGATATCAGGGGCAGGGCCAATGCCTACCCTAAGGTACCAATTTGCGAGTTATATTTTTGGCTGTATTCAAGTTTTGAAACAGCTTGGGTATACAATATTACCAGTAAGTATATACGTAAAATCTTCAGTTCCGATAGGTTCGGGGTTGTCTAGTAGTGCAGCTTTAGAAGTGGCAACGATAAGAGCAATACGTCAACTTTTCAATCTTCCGATCAATGATGTAGAAATTGCACAGTTTGCACAGCAAGCGGAAATCCAGTATGCTCATGTACAATGTGGGATTATGGATCAGATGGCTTCCAGTCTTGCTGACACTGAACACATGCTGTTTTTAGACACCCGTAGTTTGGAACGCCATGTTTTACCTTTGCCTCTTGGCGCTAAGATTGTAGTTATAGATAGTGGTGTACCTCATACTTTGGCTAGTACTGGATATAACCAGCGGCGCGCGGAGTGTGAACAAGCCGCGCAATTACTAGGAGTGAAAGCACTACGAGATATTACTGATGTTGCTTCTTTGGAAACTCTACCCGAACCCTTACGACAACGCGCGCGTCATGTTGTAACAGAAAATAATCGTGTTTTAGAGGCAGTACAAAATGTGGAGACGCGACATGTCTCGTCTCTACATAGATTTGGGGAATTGATGAACGCTTCGCACGCTAGCTTACGCGATGATTACCAAGTTTCTGTACCTGCGCTTGATATATTAGTAGATATATTGCAGAAAACTCCGGGAGTCTTTGGCGCCAGGTTAACAGGCGCCGGATTTGGCGGTTCGACTGTTGCTTTAGTTGCAGCAGGAGAAGAGAAAAATATTGCTGAACAAGTCCTTGAACAATACAATCATGCTGGTTACACCGGAAATATATTAGTAGGCGCCCAAACTTTACCCACCATCAACAAATAAATTCTCATCCTCGGAGCGGATTTTAATGATTTAATTTTTAGATATTTTGCATTTATAGGCATTAAGATGATTCGGAGAAAGCATTATGGCTGACTCGACTAGCAAAACAGACAACGAACAAAATACAAGGGTCGAGGGCAATATTTCAGATATACCTATCAACGAAGATATTGTCAAAGGTTAGACAAATTCAGTTCAAATCAAGGCAAGAGCAAGATGGGCTTTTACATCTAGTACATGAGTGGTATGGTGGCGCCGATGTTCCAGCAGTAGCGCGCGCTTTTTTAAGCGACGATTTACTCAGTTGGACAGAAGAATCTATTTGGGAAATTAAACAAGTCAAACTTAAGACTAGCAATTCAGCGGGTATTAGAGGAAAGTTCTTACAGAAAAAATGCCAAAAGGATTAAACAGTCAATTCTTCAAGCAGGTGGCGCCAAACAAGCAGCAAATATCATTGAGCAAGTTATTAAACCTCAATATTCTTTTGTTGCAAGGGCAAACCAAACCACCATCAAATATTAACTGGTGCGTGAAAGACTTTTAGAATGTGGAAATAATATCTCCCAAAGCTGACCCAAAGGTATAGAACGCTGCTCCCAAATAAATAACAATGGTAGCAGTGCAAAAAGCCGCAGACCAGCAGACAGAGAAAATAGCACGTCCCAACCATCAGTACTAGCAAGAGTTGTGCTAACACCACCAACAATGATTCCCATTGCTCCAGTTACACCAGGAACTGCTGCTGCAAGCGCAAAGTAAATAGACCTGTTCGCCCGAGGCGCCACTCCCATTAAAAGATTTCCGCTGCACAAGTCAATTGCCGCCCAAGTGGCGCCACCTAGCAAGTGCAATAATGGGAACCAAATCCAAAGGGAAACTGCGTTACATCCACCAAACAGCCACAGTAAAGGTGTGAGCGCTACCAAAATTCCCACTGTTACCAAAAGCGGACGATTCCCAACTCGGTCTGCCAGCTTACCCCAAAAAATTAACATGAGTAAATTGGCGCCTGTTCCCAAGCTGTTATAAATGGTTACCACGCTGACATCTATAGACAGTTTGTCCAGCAGGTAAAGGTTAAAGAAAGGAGCGCTGACATTAACAGCAAAGCTCCACAAACCAGAGTAAAGTAAAAATTTCAAAAAATTAGCGTCTTTGAGGAAGCTAAGAACTGTCTCCCACCCCTCTAATGAGGCTGTATTTTTACTTGATACAGATTCTTCTATCGGGTTGACATCAGTCATCAAAAATTGATAGCCCAGACTGATTAGCCCAAACACAATTCCTATAATCAAGACTACACTGAAGCCCTGCACTGTTCCACCAGGGTACTTTGACAGCATTAATCCCAACAATGGTACGGACACAAGATTCATTAGGCTAATAGAACTATTGCGAAAGCCAAAATATCTTCCTCGCAAACGTTCTGGTACTAAAGCAGCCATCCAACTAACATTAGAAGCACGACCAAAAGCTTCGATAATATTAGTCACTAAGATAATTGCTAAAGTCAAGTGTACCAGAACAACATGCTCGACGATATGGAATGAGCCTCGAAAGAAAATAGCGAGCGCAACAATTAACCACAACAACCGCGACGATAAGAAAATGCCTATCGACCACTTTCTTCTGCTAGTACTTCTATCTGCAAAATAAGCTCCTAGTGGTTGAAACAGATTTAGCAGTTGAGGAATAGAAGCAAGCAAACCAATAAACACCGGACTGGCGCCCAAATCTAGCAAGAAATTACTTAGTAATACGCCACCAATAATGCTGTAAAACAATGTAGCGAAAACACCTTCAATAGTTGATGCTCGAAGGCTAGACCTAATTTCTGGTTTAGAAATTTTTTGAAGCTTCTCTGCAACAAGTACACTTTCTGCTAATATCCTTTGTTGACTTTGCTCAAAGGTTACAGGACACGCTAAATACGAGATTTCGCCTCTAACTTTTGCATTCATGTTCATAGCCAATATTGCAAGATTTAACAGCAGCTTGTTTGAGTGCTTTAACCAAGGCGCCCAGAGTAAACAGATTATTCTGTAAACGCTCCTCTTAAATCTTGCATGTCAGTTTCTAATCTACCCGGAGGTAGAAGTAAATACTACAAAACAGTGTATAATTTAGCCACACACTGTTATAAAGTAGCACATTAATCAGAAGTTGACAATTCTACAATGAACTAGTAATGTTCTGTGTCATAAGTTTTGGTAGTATATAAAATAACCCGTAGGTTAGGCATCTTGCCTGACCTATGCACAGGCGAGACACCTATGCTACAAACCCCCCAAAACTTTTGACACGAACCACTACTAGTCCATGTCATTAATTTTGGGGTGTTGGATAAACCCTATGTAGTTTAATTCTAGCGTCCTCTTTTCGGAAGCGCCAATTAACACGAACTTGATTTTCATTACGGTCATGTTCCCAAACAGATACTTCTTTTTCTAGTGTTTCAATATTTGGTAGTCTTCGATTTAAACATTGGCGCACTAGTACTGATAACTCGGATTCAACCATGTTTAACCAACTGCCATGTTTCGGTGTGTGGTGAATCTCTAACTTTTGAGCTATTCTTCTAGCTTCCGCTGGTTCAAATACTTCGTATAAGGCGCCTAGGGTATGGGTATTTAAATTGTCCATTACTAATTTAATTATCTCAGCATCCGGAAAATGGACATCAACTAGCTCTTTCATACAGTAAGCAAAGTCCACTTTAGTACGGCGTTCAGTTACTTTAATATGCCTCCACCCCAGATGTGGCGCCAAAAACGCAAATAAATTACAGGTTCCGTTTCTAGAGTATTCGTAATCTATTTTTTCTTTTTGTCCTGGTTTGTCTTCTGTTTTAGGCTTAGGAGGTATAGGTTCATGAACGTTCTGAATTAACATGCACAATCTTTCATCGAAGCAAACTAATGGGCGCCGCGCGTCGGGTGGTTCAGCGTAAACATCTAGTACGTCTTCCATTTTGTATACATATTCTGAACTTAACTGTGGAATACACCATTGCTCTTGTAGCCAAGGTTTTAAATCGATGTTTCTAAGTGTGCGACTAATTGTCGATGTGCTTATGCTGTCTATAATTTCTAAGCAAACCATTCGGTCGGCTAACATTTTCAGTGTCCAACGCCCACTTCCTTCAGGCGCCTTGCTGCAAGTTGTCGCGATTAAATAAGCTTCTAGAGTATCCGTAACTAATGGCGGTTTTCCAGGACGTGGGCGTTCGGATAACGTTAGCTCTAAATTTTCTTCACAAAACTGTTGACGAGTCCTAGAAACTGTATTTATCGATGTATGTAGAGTTTTTGCAATCGCCTCGTCTGTACTACCAGAGTCAGCCATTAGTAGTGTGTGCGCGCGACGAATCTCTCTGGCACCTGCCTTACCTTTTTTAACCAAATCAAGTAGCTGTACTCGTTGGTCGTCGCTTAAATTAACTTTGTGTTTTTTATTCATGCACCCAGTTGACCTTATAATATAAGCAAGCGGCGCCGAAAGCCCACATGCTTGTATTTTTTAGTTGTTTTGTTATATATTTAAAAGTATAGCGCAACACCCCAAAATTATTGACACGAACTACTACTATACCTCCATTTTTGGTTTGTTAAAGTTTTTTGTATTCAGAATAACTAATAAATTTAACGTAACATTCATACCTAAGATATACATTTAGTCATACGTAAACTAGTGTTTAAAAAATATTTATAAAAATCTATTATAATCGAATATTTGTATTTTTTTGAATATCTAATTTTTCTGAAATCTTTGAAACAATAAAAATACTTATAAAGTCTATCTTTTGAAAGAGGAGGTCATCTATTTGTTTTCTTAGGCTAGGTATAAGAAGAGAAAAATTTTAGCTAACTTATTTAAAGGCATGAATACTCAAGATAAACCACAAATAGATCAACCAGTTAGTGTTGATAGACACGCAAAAAGCGAACCAACAGTTAAGGAAAGGAATTTAACCGCGAATCCGGGAGATGTAATTGCTGATAAGCCGCAAAACATTGAAGAAAAATCAAAGCAAGTAGCAGTTGATTCACCGGATATTACGGGTGACTGGATTAAAGTTCCTACTTTCTTTATTGTGGATTATCCAAATGGTGAAAGAAAAGCACTTCATCATGTGAAAGATGCGGAAAAAATTTCTGATGTCATTCGACAAGCACGAATTGACGAGAATGGAAATCGAATTTGGTGGTAGGAAATTTTAAAGATATGGCAGAAGTCAGAAGGAAAGAAAGTCTATTTTATAAGCTTTATAAGCTTTATTGACTGGATAGTTATTTTCGCCACACTGCACTAGTATTATATAGAAGCCACATTCTTAGATACTAGTAACAAATTTTAATATTGGATTACGGTAATGCAATCGAGTCAGAATAAAGTTGTTTTTGGTAACGCTAAACAAGAAGGTGCAAGTCGGAGGGGTTGGTTTATTGGTCACTTTATCAACACTCCTGACGACGTGCGCTACAGTGAAGAAGTTGAGGTTAAATGGGCTGTTCACTTAAATGGCGATAATAGAAGCGAATGGGCAGTAAATAATGAAGCCACTACGTTATCTATATTAATAAATGGACGATTTCGGCTGGAATTTGAAGATAGAGAAATTGTACTATCTCGTGAAGGCGATTATGTTTTGTGGCGCCCAGGTGTTCCGCATACCTGGGAAGCAGAGTTGGATTGTACTATTTTGACTATTAGATGGCCTTCAAAGGCAGGTGATAGCGTAGCAAAATGAACGCTGAAAAATAAAATTTTAGGCTGAACCACTTGGTCTTGACGAATGCTAATAAATGAATTGTGGTACTTTACTTTTGTTTGTTGTATCGTCCAAGGCCCGTGTTGTAGTGGCATTTGAAATTAACCTCGTTATTTCACTTCTGATATAGCCGATTTAGGTGAAGCAGAGGAATATATAAATATGGTAAATAGAATAGCGAAAATTAGGTCAATAACACCTGGTAGTAAATAAAATGGGTGAATATTGCCTACTATAGTATGATAAGCCAAGACAGAAAAAACCGAATATTGCGCGTAAATTCCTAGTTTTACAATGCTGAAATTCTCAGGGATATCTTGACCAACCCACCAATAGCCAATCCCAATAACAAATACCAATGCTAGAAATAGATGTGAATATTCAGGATTGATTAAGGGTTCTAGATTAAGTAACTTGCGAATCCATTGGTCTGATAATAGTAAAAACATAGACTCAACCCAATTAATCACTGCTTTTAACTGAAATATGTATTTCCATGTAGTTTGATTATTCATAGCTTATACCTATTAGTTGTTAAACAAATCCCTACTCAACTATAAATAATAAGGTAGGGGGGCAGTGCCCACCCCCTACAAGAGCAAACTAGAGATATCGCAGCATGTAATAATTACAAGCTTTTTTAAGAATAGTTCCAGTAATTGCGCTCTTACTTCTTCCTTTAGGAATGTCTATCTATTAAGTTATTTTGTAACGACAAACACAAATGTAGAGACGTGTAATTTATCTAGTGGGAGACGATAATGTTTTCCCGTGGTGTTGGAAAATTCGTGCTGCTGATTTTGTTAACCTGCAAATCTTAATTAAAAATAGTGCGTCCGGCTTTGCCAGAAAGTTACGAAGCTTTATTTCATGATACAGGACTACCTAGCTTTTTCCTGAATTTAAAACAAGATGCGGATGCTGTGAGAGAGTTAGAGAAACCTAGATTAGAACGAGCAATTGGTGTTATTTATCAGCCACAGACTGAACGGATAAGTCATTACTTTTACGCGCGGCTTCCTGACCAGTTCGATGCAGTGATTCATATTGATGATACTAAAGGTGTTCAATCACTTGACCGTATCCCGCATGAAGATAATGTAGAACCACCTGAGACTTTTCCTTCAGCTCTTTAGTACTTTATCACTCATGTTCTACTTTTTACAAAACTTATATCTATCCGACAGATGCGCGTAGGGTGGTGTTTGCGCGCGAGCTTACGGTACGCGCGTTTTATATCATCAGCTGTGGCGCTTTTCTCGACCCCTAGAATTTTGTAATAGTCTTTAAAATCTGTAGCTGCCATATTTAATTTAGTTATAGATTTTTACTACCCTACTAGGTAAGGTGGGCAGTGCCCGCCCTACTACTACACAATCAATGGTTTGTTACTCACTAAAATCGGCATCAATGTCAAAAGTGACTTCAATTTGCGGCACACCACGTGGTGCAGGTGGAATTCCATCGAGACGAAAAGTACCAAGACTCTTATTACCGTTAGCTAGTTCCTATCACTGTAATACACTAGTTTGTTGTTCATAAGTCAATACCAACTACTTTTGCCATAATTTTCGCTTCCAAAATAATGTTATCAATCGTGCTTATTTTCTTCAATTAAACCCTATAGCAATCACGCTGGCGCCTACCTTTAACTAAAGAAGGATTTCTATCAGTTAGAAATAACTAATCAAGCTTATAAAATAATTACTTGAATGTAGTCTTTAAAAAAAATATCTCACACCAAGCTATAACACTTAATGTGAGATTAATTATAAGGCAACAGAAAATATTGACTAAAAATAACTAATTTTGCACAACTAACTTGATGTTGGCATTTTGCAGACCAGGTTGCTTGAGTTGGCTTAAGGTTTTGTTAACTGCGTACTTCTGATTGATGGAATTAATCAGTTTAGCCTGGTTGTGTTTTATCGCAACACTTGATTAAATAATGACCGTTCTTGTGCATGACCATCCTCACAAGGAAAAACATTAATTGCT
>NZ_JBXXZH010000174.1:0-20327 GCF_059640475.1 Calothrix sp. CBUCES-K 9914 | reverse complement strand
AATTAAATCATCCTCAATTTTATTCAAATCAATGATTTTTTCTCGTTTGTGAGAAATCCGGGTTTAACACTCCTGATTACAAAAAATATCCCTTTGGCGCCAGTTGGCAAGTTCCCTTTAGTGAAAAAATCCGCAACGAAGCTAATATTGCTACTGCTGCTGTAGGTTCTATTACAAATGCAATGCAAGCTGATGAAATTATCCGTAACAACCGCGCTGATATAGTATTACTTGCGAGAGAAATGCTACGTGACCCATACTGGCCTTACCGTGCGGCAAAAGAATTACACATTAAAGACATTCAAACATTGCCAATACAATACGGCAGCAGAATCTAAAACCTCCCTCTGGAGTGCTCTCTGTGTCTCTGTGGTCAAATATATTTATTACCACAGAGGCAGTAGAGACCGAATTAATTCGGTCTCTACACAGAGAGAATTTGCGTATAAACCAGAATCAAAATTGCTCTCGAAAGCACTCTATAACTGGTTTATCTGGTGGACTTAATTCAAGAGGTAGCTCGCTCAAGTTGAAAAAACGCACCTCATGTGCCTCTTCTTTATCTGCCTTCAGTTCTCCTCTAAAGTGCCGTGCTGTGTAAACTGCTACGACATTAACTACAACATCCCCGTTTGGACACTCATATATAAGTTCTTTGCCTGAAAACAATCCGAACCACTCTAGCTCCAATAGCTCTAAACCTGTTTCTTCATAAACTTCACGTTTAGCTGTGTCTTCTAACGACTCGCCAATTTCCATGCTTCCACCAATTGACCCCCGCTGCTGATTATCTTTACGATGTTGAAGCAGTAAACGATTATCTTTATCAAAAATTAGTACAGCGGCGCCAGCTATAATTAGTGGACGATGCCCAACCAATGCTCGAAGTGAGTGAACATAACTCATCTAAGTTACCTAATATTTTATAAGCATAATCAACTTAGCTATTCCGTAAGCTATTACCATTACAAATAATATCCAAGATATAAATAGTGAGCCAATTTGCAACATCCAAAAGCTGATTAAAACTAGTCCTAATACATCAGCAAATAATACTGGTAAACGTTCGGATACTTTCCAAGCTCGCACATTAATTATTGTTTCCACTGCGTTACTCACATCGTCTAACAATAATACAGGCGCCGACAAAGTAAGAGCAGGTGTGCTAGAAAGATTATAATTATTAGCTTGATTTATAAACTCTATTCTCACATTAGCAAGCAAATTAAACCAAATTTGGCTGAGTAAAATTAAAATTGATCCCCATCCTAAAGAAATTATCGATGTATAAAAACCTAAAAGTTCAACAGCAATAGTAATAATGGTAACTTGATAGAAAGTATTCAAGCGTATATCCTGAACATACGCTTTCGCATTTTCTATCTGTCGTAAATCCTTAATAGCCATTCGAGCTTGCTCAATGCAAAATATAAAAGTCCCCAATGCTACCAATTGATTAGTTAATTCCACACCCCAAATCACTTGGGTCAACAAACCAACACAAGCCGGAAAAAACAGCAGAAAAATTACTTTATCAATCGGTAACATGTAGCATATATCATAGATGGATAAATTTATGACGATAAATAAACGCTTTGAGGTTCCCTGGCTTGATAGATAACTACAGGAGAATTATATGGAGTGCTATTACCTGATTACTCGAAGTAGTCCCCATGAGCATAATAAGTTTACTTATAAATCTATCAAGGCAGATTGAATAAACGTTTTAACCACTCGACAAAAGTAATTGTAGGTGCCAAATCATGATGTAATATTCTTGCTGTAATGGCTTGCCCCATTGGCATACCAGGTTTTTCTTGCCAAGCTAACCACGTATGTATCAACGCTTTCGGTCGATGAATTAATGTATATGGGTTGAGGTTCGCTTGCTCTTAATCTAGTTTTTAAAGCTTGCCAGCGTGCTGCTAAATCTTGGTCTGCATCAACTACAATTCCCAGTATCTCTAAGTTTTTCTCTCTTAATATTATTTTAATTAAGTGCGTAACTCTTATCAGCACGTTTGGTTCCGCAAAGCCTCCACCCAACCTACAGGAAACGGATATAACCAATAAATCATCCGTTACATCCGTTATATCCGTTGCCACTATTCCTCGTTGTTTCCCACACGACGAATATTAAGGATGTCACTCAGTTTCTTAATTTGAGTAAACACCTGCTCTAATTGTGCAGTATCACGTACCTCCATTCCCAAATCTATCAACGCTGGTTGATTAGTAGCTGTTTTTACAGAAGCGTGACGCACGTTTATGCATTGGTCGGTGAGCTTGGAAAGAATATCTTTCAGTACACCAACTCTATCTAATGCCTCAATTTGCACATTCACTGCGTATGTTTGTGGGCGCCCATTTTGCTCCATATTTGAGTTCCATGTTACAGGAATCAAGCGTTCACCCTCTATTTGCTCTTGGTTGCTACATCCTTGACGATGTATTGTAATTCCTCTACCGCGCGTTACTACTCCAATAATCTTTTCTCCAGGTATTGGTGTACAGCAACCTGCTAGATGATGCATCAATCCTTCAACCCCTAGTATCGGTGAGTCGCTGCGCGCTGGTGGAAGCGCTTCGCGTTTGGGTGATGCAGGTAGAAGCGGTAACGATATTACGTTACTTTCCTGGGATTTTATCAAGTCTCGCCAACGATTCAAAACTAAGTTCAGCGTTACTTCTCCATAACCTAACGCTGCTATTAAGTCCTCTACACTATGGTAATTACATCGCTCTGCAACTATTTGCATCGGTTCTGACTTCAAAAAGTTCTCAAACCCGTTTTTACCTATTTCCTTCTCTAACAACTCCCGTCCCCGCGCGATATTCTCTTCTCTACGTGAACGCTTGTACCATTGCTTAATTCGGTTTTTAGCTGCGGATGTAGCGACAAAGTTTAGCCAGTGTAAAGAGGGGTGACTGTTCTTCTGCGTTAAGACTTCAACGATATCGCCATTTTGTAACCGCGTTGAAAGCGGCACCATTTTACCATTAACGCGGGCGCCGGAACAATGATTGCCAACTTCCGAGTGTATACGGTAGGCAAAATCGACGGTCGTCGAACCAGGACTTAAAGGGACAACATCACCTTTGGGTGTAAATACATAGACATCATCTTCAAAAAGATTGTCCTTGATGCTTTCTAAATACTCTTGAGCGTCTTTAAGGTCGTTTTGCCACTCCAATAACTGACGTAACCAAGTGAACTTATCATCGTTCGCAGTCACCTGAAGAATATTAGAACCACCTGTCTCTTTATACTTCCAGTGCGCGGCAATTCCGTATTCAGCAACGCGATGCATTTCCAAGGTACGAATTTGCACCTCTAGAGGGCGCCCCCAAGGTCCTATAACCCCAGTATGTAAAGATTGGTAACGGTTGGGTTTGGGTAGACCGATGTAATCTTTGAAGCGTCCGGGGATTGGTCGGAAAGCATCATGAACGACTGCCAAAGCACGATAACACTCTTCATTCGTATTCACAATGATGCGTAGCGCAGCTAAATCATAAATTTCGTTAAATTCCTTGTTCTGTCGCTGCATCTTCTGATAAATACTATAAAGATGCTTGGGTCTGCCGCTAACGTCGGTACATTGAATACCTGCCTCCACCATCCGACTCCGCAGTGTGTCGGAGACTTTTTTGAGACGGTCTTCGCGCGCGTCACGTTTTTCGGCGACGAGGTTCTGAATTTGTCGGAAAGACTCTGGTTCTAGATACTTAAATGCTAAATCTTCTAATTCCCATTTAAAACGCCAAATACCTAAACGGTTTGCTAAGGGAGCAAAAATATCCCGTGTTTCTTGGGCATTGCGGCGCCGACTTTCTTCTGACATCACTTCCATTGTCCGCATATTATGCAGGCGATCAGCTAATTTTACAACGATGACACGAATATCTTGCGCCATCGACAAAAACATGCGTCGGAAATTTTCTGCTTGCCCTTCAGTCTTCGTTTTAAAATTTATTTTGGAAAGTTTTGTTACACCTTCAACCAAGCGTCTCACTTCGGCGCCGAAAAGCTCCTCAATGCGCTCAATCGTTACATCTGTATCCTCAACTACATCATGGAGAAATCCAGCTGCTATCATAGCAGGACTGCCTCCCAACTCGCGCAATAACCCAGCGACTGCAACCGGATGGCAAATGTAAGGTTCTCCTGACTTACGAAGTTGCCCGTCATGCAAGTCGTAAGCAAACCGAAAAGCCCGACATATTAAGTCATTATCGTTTGACCTTCGTTCTTCTTCTGTCTTGTCAACAGATATCCCCTTTTTTAAACAATCTTTAAGCCAATCCGGAAGCGTGATATCGAATGAGGTATTTAGTAGTAAGCCACTCATAAAATTAGGTTTGGATAATGGGTGTGTATAATCCTAGTACATTTGACTCCTAAGAAAGGAGAATTTTCAAACGCGGTGCATGGCGCCGCATTTGCTTGTAGGTTAGAAGCAGTCAAGTATTCGACTACATTGAGTTGTTAGCTAGCACTCGCTCACTTAGATTGAGAGCGTATATTAAGCAATGATAGGAAAATAACAGTAACAATAGCGAGGTTCGCCCCAAAACAATTAACATTTGCGGCATCCGATTTAGGAGAAAATTATTGTGTAGAAAAATTACTTGACATTAATAGTATCTTAATTAAGACTATATGTCTCTAACTCAGGACAAATATAATACACTTGCTACCCTACTTCATGACTTACGCTCGTCGGTAGCTGCTCATTATACCCTAACCGAACTTCGTCAAGCTTTGGTTACATTACAGCAGTTTTTCTCCGAGCAGATTGTTTCTGACGCTAGCGATGATGCACACGAAGCCAAATTCCGTACAGAAATCAGTAAGCAACTGCGACTTTTAGATATAGATATCACTTTTCTTGCTGGCGCCCGTACTGAAGCTACAGTTCAAACTCGACGCAATACTATATTAGAGCGTCTTATGACTCTCATTAGTTATTGTGAAGCCGTTACAAACCCCCCCAATAAAAATTCCCAATAAAACCCCAACTAATTTTTGTAGCATATGGGAACATTTTGCTTGGGCTTATATCTCTAATCTGATACAGTGTATGGATTATCTAGGGTCAAAATGATTTTTTGATTCTGGACACCGCACGGAAAGTTGTATTAAACACTATATACATAACGCCCATAGTTATAAACAATATGAGCCAAAATAAAAGCCAAGATAAAAGCCAAGATAAAAGTGAACTGTTCAGCGTCGATAATTTACGTATAGCATACCCACAGCGCGCGGATGAAGAAGCACGCTGGGCAGTAGATGATGTCTCATTTACGCTCAAACCAGGTGAACGTATGGGGTTAGTTGGTGAATCTGGGTGTGGAAAATCAACGCTTGGACGTGCGGTAATGCGTTTGCTCCCCAACGGTTCACGTATCGAAGGAAAGATTATATATAAAGGACAATCAGTATTAGACTTAACACCACCCCAGATGCGACAATTTCGGGGTGAGGTTGCAGCACTCGTGTTTCAAGACCCGATGACACGACTTGACCCACTAATGACAATTGGTAATCATTGTTTAGAGACTCTCAAAGCACATGCACCAGAGTTATCGAACAAACAAGCTAAAGACAGAGCAATTGCCACCTTAGAAAAGGTTAAAATTCCTGCAAATCGCTGGAATCAATTTCCCCATGAATTTAGCGGTGGAATGCGACAACGGGTAGCTATTGCCCTAGCACTGCTATTAAATCCAAAATTAATCGTTGCTGATGAGCCAACTACAAGTTTAGATGTCACGGTTTCCGCACAAATCCTACAAGAACTTACTCGGTTGTGTAGTGAGGAGAATATGGCATTATTGCTTATTTCTCACGATTTGGCGATGGTTGCTGAGTACTGTTCGCGCATTGGTGTAATGTACTTTGGTAAAATGGTAGAAACTGGCGCCACCGACGACGTTTTTCGTAACCCACAGCACAACTACACGCAGTCACTACTTAAAGCAGCTTTACATATCCAATCTATAGATGAAGTTTCCCCTGACCAAATACCAGCCAAGGAAATACAAAGCGTCAAATCTCAGGTGCCTTTATTGAAAGTAACCGAACTCAAGCAACATTATACCATTGAACCCAACTTTATTGAGCGTTTATTCAAAGGTCAGGGGCAAACAATAAAAGCCGTTGATGGCATAAACTTAGAACTATATCCTGGGGAAATTCTTGGTTTAGTAGGGGAGTCAGGATGTGGTAAGAGTACATTATCACGCACAATATTACAATTAATTCGTCCCACCGCCGGTCAAGTTGAATTTCTCGGTACTGAACTAACAAAATTATCACGTCTGGACATGCGGAAAGAAAGACGCTTTCTTCAGATGGTGTTCCAAGACCCCCATGCTTGCTTAAACCCTGCCATGACAGTCGGGCAAAGCATCGCTGACCCACTGTTAATACATGGTATTGCCACACAGGAAGAAGCAAAGAAGCAAGTAATACAAATGTTAGAACGGGTTGGTTTAACACCTGCGTCTATGTATTACGAACGCAGTCCATCCGAACTTTCCGGAGGACAACAGCAGCGTGTAGCTATTGCGCGCGCATTAATAACTCGCCCCAAACTTATAATTTGTGACGAACCCGTTAGTATGTTAGACGCAAGCGTTCAGTCGCAAGTTTTAGACTTAATGCTGGAACTCAAAGAAGAATTCGAGTTAACATATTTATTTATCACTCATGACTTATGGTTAGCGCGCTTTTTATGCGACCGCATCGCCGTAATGCACGGAGGTAAAATAGTTGAACTCGGCGCCACCAAAGAAATTTTTGCAAACCCCCAACATCCTTACACCCAAACCCTTCTTGCAGCGGCGCCTTTATTAGCCAAAGCATAATGTAGAGACGCGAAAATTCGCGTCTTTTCTTGTTCAAAACGAGCAGAATTAATAATTAATCATTTCTAACATTACAACCAGCGAATGCATAGTATCGCTTCACTTCATTCATTGGTGTATGACAATAGAAATAAATCTTCCAGACGGTCCGAATATGCCAACGCTATTACGTCAGTTCAAACTAGTTTTTCAACCGTTAGAATATTTAGAAAATTTCGCAAAAGATTACGGTGATAACTTTACCATTAGGAACAAAAACGGTAGTCACACTGTATATTTTAGTCATCCAAAAGCACTAGAAGAAATTTTTACAGCTGATGCCAGTACATTAGATGCTGGAAGTGGAAATGTAATTTTAAAATATCTGTTCGGTAGTCAGTCTATAGTTATATTAGACGGTGAAAGCCATCGCAGAGAACGTAAACTACTGGCGCCTCCTTTTCACGGTGAGCGAATGCGCGCGTATGGTGATACAATCACAGAAATTACTCAAAAAGTTATTCATACTTGGCAAGATAGAAAACTTATAAATATTCGTAACTCCATGCAAGAAATTACGATACGGGTAATTTTACGAGTCGTGTTTGGTTTGGATGAAGGAGAACGCTTAGAAGAGTTACGCCGAACTTTAACATCACTTTTAGAATTAGTTGGTTATCCAGTAGTTTCAGGCGCCTTATTATTCAAGTTTTGGAAAAAAGACTTAGGTATATGGAGTCCTTGGGGCAGAATTTTACATTTACTCAAAAAAGTCGATGAATTAATTTACAGTCATATCGAAGAAACTAGAAGAAATTTTAACCCAGACCATAAAGATATTTTAAGTTTAATGATATCCGCGCGCTATGATAACGGTCAAGCAATGAGTAATGAAGAACTACGCGATGAACTAGTTACATTACTAGTAATAGGACATGAAACAACAGCTTCAGCATTAGTATGGGCTTTATGCTGGGTTGACCAACTACCACAAGTACAACACAAACTCCAACAAGAATTAAATCTTAACCATCAAAATAAAATTGAACCAACAGAACTTGCAAAATTACCTTATTTAACAGCCGTTTGTCAAGAAACGCTGAGAATTTGTCCAGTTGCCACAACTTGCTTTAGTAGAATAGTCAAATCACCTTTAAACATTATGGGATATGAACTGCCTGTAAATACCTTCATCATTCCCAACATTTACCTAACGCATCATCGAGAAGAAGTATATCCCAATCCAAAGCAATTTATACCAGAACGTTTTTTAGAGAGACAATATTCTCCTTATGAATACTTACCATTTGGAGGTGGAAATCGTCACTGCATAGGAATGACATTCGCAATGTATGAAATGAAAATTATTCTCGGCACAATTTTATCACAGTATCAACTGTCATCCATAAATAGGCGCCGGATAAAACCAGTACGTCGTGGTTTAACTATCATAGTTCCACCTCAAAAGCAAATGCAAGTAACTCATATATAACCGAAACGTAGGTTGGGTGGAGGCTTTGTGTAACCCAACCTACAATCATTAATTACAAAAATCAAAAATAATTTACTTATATTAATATAAATTTTATGCAAACAAAAAATAAAAATTTGATTTGATTCTATTTCATATAGTACACATAGAATTGTTAGGGAATCACCAATTATATGACCATATTTATACATGACCAGTTCAGTAAAGATTATTTGGAAGCGTTACTGGCACCATTGGGAAAAGTTGAATCATCCGTGCGCGTAAGAGGGGAAGTTAGGTATATTGATGTTTACTTCACACCTGACTCGCAACAAAAAGCCAACTTACAATCATTGGGTTTGCTTGGGCAATTTGCACAATATCCTGCAATCCTCGAACCCTACCGAAGGCAATATCTTTGAATGGGCGCCGAGTCATGGAGATGCTTATATACTCAAACATATTCTGCATAACTGGGATGATAACAGCGCTCTTGCAATTCTGAGAAACTTGTACAATTGAGGCAATGATGTAAAATTAGTTACTACTTGTATATAGCACTCATTACTCAGCACTCACCTCTAGATAGAGAAAAAATCATTTACAACTAGATTAAGGATAGATGTGGATAAGTGGGCGGGGTTCGTAATATTGGGTTAAGAAACAAGAGAGTTAACCCAGGAATAGACCTATGAGTCAAGAAGATAAAAACAAGCAAGCAAGCAAAGATGACACCAGCGCAAGTGGTGGATACCAAACAACAGAAGAAGAAGCGACTCGTAAAACTGGTGTAGCTTCCAAGAGCGATGCTAAGTCTACAGCAACACCTGAAGCACCAGAAAATGACACCGTTGTTGGTAGCCCTAACCAAGGTACAGAGTCACGTTAATTATTGACTACAGTAGACAAGGTGCCTGGATGCCTTTAGTACAAAATTAAATGAATTCAACTCACATTTATGTTTAAGTGGATATACTACTAGGCTGTATATATCCACTTATTTTTGTTTGTAGAATTTTAACCCAAGTCAGGAATGGCGCCTTTTTGTTTTTGATATAGTACTTTGAAAGCTCGCTGTTGTTTATTGTGGTCAACAATGGGTTGGGGATAGCCTAAAGCATCGCGTTCTAAGGGTGTAATTTTTCCGGTTACTAAATATTGTGTGTCTACAGAACGTAACTCAGGCAACCACGAGCGTATATATTCTGCTTCTGCGTCAAACTTTTGTGCTTGGGAAGCAGGGTTAAATATTCGCACTGGTTTAGGGTCCATTCCACTAGAAGCACTCCACTGCCAACCCCCGTTGTTTGCCGATAAGTCCCCGTCTATGAGTCTTTGCATGAAGTATTTTTCTCCTAAACGTGGGTCTAATAACAAGTCTTTGGTAAAAAAACTTGCCACTATCATTCGACAGCGGTTGTGCATCCAACCTAATTCATTCATTTGTCGCATTGCTGCATCGACTATTGGATAACCTGTTTTACCTTCACACCATGCAGTATAGTATTCGTCGTTGGTCTCCCAAGGAAAATTTTTGAAAGTTTCACGAAAGGCGCCTTCTGCAAGTTCAGGAAAATTATACATTGCATGTTGGTAAAATTCACGCCATGCTATCTCTTGTTGCCAGCTACGAATGCTGGTCTCTGTTTCATCGCTGCGACTGTTTAACATAGCATCGAGTGTAGCTTTCCATACAGTACGAATACCAAGTGTTCCAAATTTCAACGCTGCACTTAATCTTGAAGTACCATCCATAGCAGGGAAATTACGGTCTTCTTTGTAGCTATTGATAGCACGGTAAGTAAATTCTTCTAAGCGTTCGAGTGCGGCAACTTCACCTGGTTCTATAACCATATTGCCATCCCAAACAAATCCTAAATCTTTTGCAGTCGGTAACTCTTTTACTCCTGTGCGGCGCGCGCAAAGCATTTCTTCATCTGTCAACCCTTCTGCATCATGCAGCGTTGCTACAGGTTCAGCTTTTGGTTTGCTGCTCCAATTTTTCCAAAATGGACTATAAACAGTATACGGCGCCTTTGTACCAGTACTAATTTCTTCGGGTGCGTGAAGAATTTGATCCCAGTTTTTTTCAATAAAGCCAATACCCTTCTCTTTCAAGGCGCCGATAATTGTATTATCGCGTTCGTGGGAATACGGTTCAACGTCCCAATTCCAAAAAACACTCTTAGCTTTTAACGCCTGTGCGAGTGCCGGAATAGCCTGCGTTGCATTTCCTTGTAATATTAACAATTGACTACCAACTTCAGCGTACCGCTTAGAAAGCACAGCTAAACTACCAATTAAATATGTTACCCTCACCGGGGCAACGTCATCACGGTCTAATATGTTGGGGTCGAGACAAAATACCCCCACAACTTTACGTGTTTGTTCCCTTGCTGTTGCAAGTCCTGTGTTGTCAGCAATGCGTAAATCGCGACGATGCCAAAATAAAATTAAATCAGACATTCGAGCTTATTTTATGGTTCTCTTGTACTAAGATAATCTGATTGGCGCCAAATTGCATCACTCTACCGATAAAACTTTTAATGGTAAGAAAATTTTGTTAGTTCGTCCGAATGCTTAATAAACTTTTTAAGAATACGCTTAAGTGATGGTTTTTTGACTTGTCGAACGGCATCAT
Source organism: Calothrix sp. CBUCES-K 9914 (assembly GCF_059640475.1). Classification (NCBI taxonomy): domain Bacteria; kingdom Bacillati; phylum Cyanobacteriota; class Cyanophyceae; order Nostocales; family Calotrichaceae; genus Calothrix; species Calothrix sp. CBUCES-K 9914. The sequence goes on along the minus strand of NZ_JBXXZH010000174.1, from coordinate 9,360 downwards.
TGATAGTTACCCATTGCCTTATGCGCTGCCCAACTTCAGGATATGTATCGCTCTCAACATCAACGGGTAAAGAATATATTTGAACACAATAGGTTTTGCCGTTTTTTTGGTACTTATAGCTGCCAAGCTTAGATGAGTTAACTTGCCCCATAACCCCAGCTTCTTCCCACGCTTCCTTTGCCGCAGAATCTGGAGCGCTCATACCAGTTACGACACCCCCTTTCGGAACAACCCAACTTTGCTGATTTCGGGTTGTAATTAACAAAACCTCGGTATTTCCATTTTGTACACGATATGGAATCACACCTGATTGTTGTAAAACTTTCCTAGTTTTTTGTGCCATTTACTCTTCGTTACATATACCTTTATTAGTGTCTTGTACAATTTTGAACTATAAACTCCACATTTACCACTGTATATTGAGTATATTTGTCAGGCATTTTTGATATATTTTGAGATTTAGTGGTGATTTTGGGCTTGAAGCTATCTTATTAAACTTCTTCAACGGCAACTTGGCTAGACACAGCTAAATATAAACCAGTAAGCAGTATTATAAAACCGACCCAATTTGAAAAGCCTAATCTCTCCCAAAATATTATCCAAGCAAAAGTACTACTGATAACTGGCTCTAATAAATGAACTAGGGAAACGACGACCGAGGAAAACTTATCAAGGCTATATGTCAAAAGCCCTTGACCAATAATTTGGCAAACTAAAGCAAGAGTTATTACCCCAAGCCATCCATCAAGTGTAGAAGGGAAAAGTTCTTGTCCACTCATTAAAACAAAGGGTAGCATAACCAGAGTCGAAGTGCCACAAACCCATAGCTGTATCGTAACCGCATCGAATTTGTGTCGCAATTGCTCTACAGTAAGTAAATAAAGAGCGGCAAAAACTGCGCTGAGAATAGCAATAGAGCTTCCGACTAAATTGCTAGTGGCAGTCGCGAGTTCTTTGAGTTCAATGCCAATTGCCCCACCAAAGGCAATAACCATGCCAATTACAAATTGACGGTTGAAACCTTGACCGAACAGTAACCACGCTCCCAAACTGGTAAATATCGGCGCCAGATTATGCAATACAGTGGAAATCGCAACGCTCGTCTGAGTCAGCGACCAAGCGATGCAAAGTAGATTTAATGCGAACGAAATCCCACAACTTGAGAGTAAGAAAATGTTTTTCAGCGTATAAGGATTTTGTTCTAAAGTTTCGCCGGCTTTGGCTTGTTGTAATTTTGCCTTGACAATTTGCCATATTGCAAAAAATGTAGTAGCAAGCCAAAAGCGGTTAAATACAATTGCATTTGGACTAAGTGCGTCTTCGCTCCACTTAATGAATATAGAACCGAACGATAAAGCAATAACACCAATAAGTAATAAAGCCGCAGCCGCCAAAACAGGTATTTTGCCCAATATTTGCCCTTGTAGATTCTTTTCTTCTATTTTCAAGTCTTCTCTCCAAGGGAGAACAATTATAGCCCTCATAAGCCAGTGCGCGTAAATTATTTTATATACTATAGCAGTTCGATACAAAATACTAAGATTACCTACACACGGAAGATAAATCAAAAATCTTAATATTTTATTTATAATATTTAAAATTAATCCCGTAGGATAGGCGTCTCGCCTGTCCTACAGAATTTGGATAACATAATTTGGATAACTCTAACCTTCTGCCTTAGCCTCCTTCAATCTTAAATAGTACTTTGACTGATTAGCGGGTAAAGGAGCAGCCATAGATATAATCTTCTCCATTACAAAAGGGGCAATCCGATTACACAAAACAGCTAAATGCGTCTGCCATCCCACAAGTATTTCAGTCGTAGATTCTTGTTTCAATGCTTTCACAAGTGAAGAAGCTACCTGTTCAGGTGAAATTGGCGCCACCCAGCGAAACCAATTCAAGTTACGCACCATATCAGTATCAGTGAGAGTTGGGAGCATCGAGAAGACTTTGATGTTGTGTGCTGCAAGTTCACTGCGGAGTGCTTGAGTAAATCCAATAATTGCGAACTTAGTCGCTGAGTAAGTAGCCATCGTCGGAGCAGCAACTTTACCCATCAAACTGGAAACGTTAACAATTGCTCCTTGCCGTTGTGTAACCATTCGTCGAGCAACTAACCGAGTAATTGCGTACATACCAATCAAATTAATTTCGAGTTCAGACTGGATGTTCTTGACTCTGGACTCTAAGAAGGGAGTTTGATGAGCAACTCCAGCACAATTGATAAGCAGATGAATTGGACCGTAATCTCTCCAAGTCCGCGCGATTGCAATATCTACTTCGACTAACTGAGTCAAATCTAGAGGTAGCAGTACTACTTCAACGCCAAATTCTTTAACTTTAGACGCGACCTCATTTAATCGGTGACGGTTTCGAGCTACTAATATCAACCGTTTGACCTGCTGCTGCGCGAATTCAAGAGCGATGGCACGCCCAATTCCGCGAGAGGCGCCTGTAATCAGAACAGTTTTTCCTTGAATATTCATGTTCCTAAAGTCTCCATTCAGACAATACCCAATCCCTCCTGTATCGTGTTGTTTTCCACGTAGTGAGTGACGTTACAGGAGAGAAGTTGACTTTCTTTTCTTGACTTTTTCGGTTCTATGGATGTGGTGAAAAACGATGTATGGCAATGCGAAATCGCATATAGAGACGCATGAATTGTAAAAGAAAACAGCTATTGTGAATAGATGCATCCAAGACGTATGCGCTCGAATTGCGTAATTCAAACAAATATGAATGCAAAACTGTTAATCAAAACTAATTAAACAGTTTTTCAACTAGCGGAAACATCTTGCATGGATACTACACCTCCTAAATAAATATAGGAATTTGTCAAAGTTACCTTACTCGCATACGCTAACAACGGGATCATCAAGCTGCAACAATTATTAACCTAAAAATCTCGATTGTTACATTTCTATACATTGCTCTCATAAGAAGTAAAATTTTTTGACAGTAACATAAATGCTACTAAGTTCTAAGTCACGCTGCGCGTAGCTTTTATTACAGGTTTATAAAATACCATATTTATGAGAAAGGCTTAATTCGATTAAAACAATATTGGATTACTAAAATGCGTAAACTGCAAGAAACCGGGTTTCTATGTACAATTATGTTTTTATTACAATATATCGATGAAGAAACCGGGTTTTGAAGAAAGCAGCCAAAGTACCAGACAATAGTAGGATTGTGAAGTATCCTATTGCAAACCGAGATGAATTAAAGTAAATAACGATTTTGATGACCATGTGCCAGTTACTGGGAATGAATTGTAACGTCCCGACAGATATTTGCTTCTCGTTCGAGGGGTTTTGTGCAAGGGGCGGTAAAACTGATGACCATAAGGATGGTTGGGGTATTGCCTTTTTTGAAGGTAAAGGATGCCGAATTTTTCTTGATGCTAAATCTTCTGTCGCATCGCCTATTGCCGAACTTGTGAGACGTTACCCCATTCACTCAACCCATGTTATCGCCCACATCCGTAAAGCTACGCAAGGCGAAGTAAATCTTGAAAATTGTCATCCTTTCCAACGTGAACTTTGGGGTAGATACTGGGTGTTTGCCCATAATGGTGATTTACCGGGATTTAACCCACAAAGCAATAGTTTTTACTTTCCTGTTGGTAATACTGACAGTGAGAAATCGTTTTGTTTGATTCTTGAAACTCTTCGTAAAGCTTTCCCGTCAGGTAAACCAGCCCTTGAAAAACTATATCCAGTGCTTCAAGATATTACGTTACATATTGCTAAACAAGGTATTTTTAATTACTTACTCTCTGATGGTGATTACTTTTTTGCCCATTGTTCTACCAAGCTTTGTTATATAGTACGTCAGGCGCCTTTTGCTGGCGCCCATCTAATAGACGAGGATGTAACAGTAGACTTTAATGAACTTACTACACCTGATGACCGCGTAGCAGTAATTGCCACTACACCTCTTACCGATAACGAAACTTGGACACAAATTCAACCAGGTGAACTATTAACGTTTCGAGACGGCAACCCATATATAATCTGACTTATAAACCGGGTTAATTTGCGATAAACCAAATGGTAGGGTGCGTGAAAGCTATACAATGGTTGCTTATTTAATCGTTACTTGCAGCACGGGAAGAGAAGCTACGCTGCAATATATTGTCTTGAAACACTTACTAAAATATCCGAAAGTCAGAATATACGAAGGTTCTTGGACTGAATACAGTTCTTACCCTAATTTACCCATAGCAACAGGCGCCTAACAATGCCCTTAATGTGGCTTCTATGGTTCAACTGCGTCTCATCCTCTAAAAAATCTGAGAATCTGAGTTAATTTCCGAAATGGATAATACCTAAATGGTAACTAATGTTAGAACGAAAGTTCACAAAATAACTAGTATCCAATCACAAAGGAAAATCATGAATTCGGAAAAATTAAAGGAACTGCAAGATGAACTTAATAACGAAATGTACGAGATTTTAAAGGACTCAAAATTTGGAAAAATACTGGCAAAATATGACATGTTAGGAGACCGAGTCCTAAAATTCAAGTGTGTTCTCGACCTAAATAAAGCTAAATCACATGATGTTACTATCGGCGAGAAAACCAAAGAATTCTTACAAGCGCTTCCAGAACAGGAAATTGTAATGTCTACCAGGTCATGGTGCATTCCTTGTCCTTTACCTGGCTATCCCGGAGGCTGCAACTGCTAAACTTACTAGAATGCGCCATTTGCAATAACCCCTAACAATACCTTCGCCAAAAATCTGATTGGCAAAAATGCTTTTGCCGTCAACGTTTCCAGTCAAATAAAATATTGAATCTGTCTGCTAGACCTTGACGCTAGAGTCCTTATACATCAAGGTTTTTAATCTAAAAACCAGGTGTGAATAACGGGACAGAGTTTTTAACTAGCCTGGAAATTATAGCGCTTGTTTCTCTTATACGAAAAAACCCTAATTCTGCAAGCGTTTATACTACGTTCCGACTCATAAATCTGGCGAAGGTATTGCCCTAATAAACCGGGTTTCTTTACGATAAACCGAGCTTTTTTAGCATAGTCTCTCGTAAGAAACCCGGTTTCGCTCCGCAGGTGCAAGATGTATTTCTTATGAGTAAAATAAAATAAATTATTAATTTTTTAGAAATAAAAATAAGCGGTTTACTTCAATACACAAATATCACCTTTAGTCAATAGGTAGCAAGCAAGAGCAAAAGTACCATTACGTACTAACATCAACTTTTGTTTGCAAAGCTTTAACTTTTATAAACTTAGACTTTACTCGGTTTACTAGCAAACATTATGATGAGATGCTAGTTATGCAAATAAAAATTTGTCTATGGTTCAGCTTTATCTCGCTATGCGAATCTTGAAGCTTTACCTTACATACTGTAGACCGATGCCTAGATCGTGCAGGCATTTCTTGATTCATAACATCACTTGACAGTTGTTTTTCGGAGGTCAATATGCGACAAAATCCCTTTCTTAGATATTTATTTCTTGCCCCAGCTACACTGTTTTCTATATCGATTTGTACACTTTCTCCTTTAGTTATTCACGAGGAAAAAGACCCTATTCAAGAATATAACGTTTTACAATCTCAGCCTGTTCTAGACTTAACTAAACTCAAACCGGCTGATGTTAGTGAAAGCAAAAATGCTAAGGACTTTTTGCGACCGTCACCTGAACAAACAATTTTACCTACTACCTACAGTTCATGGTGTATTCCTTGTCCTTTTGCAGGCTATCCCGAAGGTTGCAACTGCTATGTAGGTAAATAGCCTGTTAAAAAAGTAATAATTGTTACATAATCGTAGGTTAGTGGAGGAACGGAACCCAACAAGTTTCTTAATGTTAAGTTGGGTGGAGGCTTTGCGGAACCCAACCTACAATCGTTAAGTAGGCACCATTTTAGTCTAATAAAAGTAATTTTTAGCTATATAATTACAAAGAGCATAGCATGTTAATGTTGGGTTACAGTGCGCTACCCAACGTACTAAGCTCAATGTTTAGTTTATTAATTAACTTTTATGTTAGTGCGATATATTTTATGGGTATTCGGGGATGGTTTAAAAGATTAGGAGTTATATTCTGTTGCATTATTGGTTTTGATGATTATACAAAGGCTCAAATCACTCCAGATGCTACTTTAACCAACAATTCCAGCGTCCGGCAACAAAACAATATTAGAGTGATTGAAGGTGGAACTGAAGCTGGAAGTAATTTATTTCACAGTTTTAAAGAGTTTTCTGTCCCAAGTGGAACCAGCGTTTATTTCAACAACAGTTCTAATATCCAAAATATCATAACTCGTGTTACAGGTACATCTATCTCTAACATTAACGGCGCCATCAAAGCCAACGCCAGCGCCAACCTGTTTTTGATTAACCCAAATGGAATAATTTTTGGAAATAATGCATCATTAGATATCGGTGGTTCATTTTTAGCAAGTACCGCAAGTAGCGTTAACTTTGCTGATGGTACGAAGTTTAGTGCTACAGTTCCAACAACATTGTTAACGGTTAGCGTCCCCACTGGCTTGCAATTTGGAACAGCCGCTAATCCCATTATCAATCAATCTCAATTACAAGTGCGTCCGGAACAAACTTTAGCGCTTGTGGGTGGTGATGTGACTTTAGAAGGCGGAACTTTAAAAGCAGATGGAGGACGAATTGATATCGTGAGTGTCGCTCCGGACAGCTTGGTTAGTTTGAAACCAACAACCCAAGGTTGGACGCTAGGGTATGAAAACGTTCAAAATTTTCAAGATATTCAACTTAAAGCGCGAACAGTTGAAGCCTCTATAGTCTCTTCTGGTATAGATGTTAGGGGTGAAGGTGGTGGCAATGTCCAACTTGTCGGCAGGCGCCTGCTGATAAGTAGCGGATATCTTATAGCTGATACTCCAGATGAAAAGCCAGGAGGAGATTTGAGGCTTACTGCAACAGAATCTGTAGAAATAGGATCGCGTGGAAACTTGTTAACTGGGACTAGAGGTGTTGGGAACTTAGGAAATTTAATAATTAACACTTCTAACTTAATTCTCCGTGATGGGGCACAATTATACGTTTATAGTTATGGTTCGGGTTCGGGCGGAAAATTAACTGTAAATGCCTCTGATAGTGTCGAAATAAACGGTGGTATTGATGTTAACAACTTTTTCGTAGCTAGTGGATTATATAGTACAGCTAATAGCACCGGAAATGCTGGTGATATCACAATCAATACTGGAAGATTAACTATAAAAGGTGGGGGAAGAATATCAACACAGTCAGAAGGAAGACTTATACCAACTTCTAGACAACTCACACCAGCTACAGGACGTGGGGGAAATTTAACTATAAACGCTAAGTCAATAGAAATAGCTGGCAAAAGTACAAGTGGTTCTGCGGTTAGTAGTTTGTTAGCTGGAACCCAAGGACCTGGAGATGCAGGTAATTTGTTTTTGAATACAAACCAATTGATTGTCCGTGATGAAGGTACGATAGCTGTAGGTAGTCAAGCCCGAAAAGATGATGTAACTTATATTGGAAACCCTCGCAATTTAGGTTTATCAGGCGACCTTCAAATCAAAGCTGACTCTGTTATTTTAGACAATCAGGGTAAACTTACCTCAGAAACAGATTTAGGTAAAGGCGGTAATATCAATCTACAGCTACAAAAATTATTGATCATGCGTCGCAATAGTCAAATATCCACTTCGGCAGGTAGGGAACTTTTTGGTGGAGATGGCGGCAATATAACTATTAATATACCTTCAGGCTTTATCGTCACTCCCAGACTTGAAAATAATGACATAACTACTAATGCTTTTACAGGTGCTGGAGGAAGAGTTCAAATCAACGCTGCTGGTATTTTTGGCATTGTACAGCGTAATCGAGACGAATTAGAAAAACTACTACTCACTAACGACCCTATCAAATTAGACCCACAACGTCTATTAACGAGTGATATTACTGCATTTTCCCAAACTAACCCAACTTTAAACGGTGAAGTCTTCATTAGTACACCAGACCCAAAAATTAATCAGGGATTAATTGATTTGCCCAAACAACCTAGTCCACCCAAGTTAGCTCAAAGTTGTCTCGCGTTTTTATACAACACTAAAAATAAATTTACTATTACCAGGCGCCAAGGTACGGCCGTTGATCCCAAAGAGTATCTCAGAAGCGATAATATATACACCGACTGGATACCTTTACCTAATACAGAATCTGTCAAAGATGTTTCTTTAAATACACAACACCACCGAGTAACTAGTACTAAAATTATCGAAGCACAAGGGTGGATTATTGATAATGAAGGTAACGTAACTCTTGTTGAAGAAGTACCATCACCTAGTCCCGATATTGATTTGTATGCTGCATTAACTTGTAATGTTTCTTAACAAAAATGTGTCCCATTGAGACACATTTTTGACTAAACATCTTACCACTTACCACTTTTCTGCCTAAACTAAAACCTGAACCGAATAATTATCACTAACTAGCACGACGTAGTGTTTCTTGTTGGCACAAGACAATACGATGTAAAGGAAGTCTTTGAATCAAACCTTGGTCTTCAAACTGCGTTAGAACGCGCGATACGGTAACACGAGTTGAGCAGAGTATTTCTGCTACATCTTGATTTGTAAGACGCAAATCTATCAACTGTCCATTATCAACCGTGCGCCCAAATCTCTTGGATAGCCAATTTAATAACTTTAACAGCATTGAATCTACTGTTCGATAGCTGCGAATAACCATCAACTCTTCTGCTTGCTCAACATGAGCTGCTAATGCCTCAACCATTTTGTTCTGACGTTCTAGTGGCACCACTACAGCTTCTACCGCACTCAAACACTCTATTATATGTGGCTCGATAGTTGATAAGGCGCCGCCAACAATATCTCCTGCACCCCAAATACCAAGGGTAACTATTGTTCCATCATCTAAATAAGTCATTGTTCGCACTGAACCACTTTGAATCTGCCAAACACTGTTGTTTTGCGAGGGCATTAACTCGCGACGCGAAAAATACTTCTTACTACTAGCAGAAACTGGAGAATCACTAACTTGGTACAAAGGAGTCATACGTTTAGAGCCTGGGTCTTTAATTAGGAACAACAATTTACCAATTCTTAACCATATACATTAATATTTCTTAACAACCAATTAATTGTACTTTATTATACAAATTGGATTGTAAAAAAGTATTAAGCTAACGTTTATACAGAAGTGGTGCTGGTAATAAATATACCAATAAAAAGTTAAAAAACAACTTATTTTTTTTTTAACAGTTTTAAATCGCTTCTATAGATTTGAATTATGTATAAGTAATGTTTATCAAATAGATAAATACCGAGCAGATTATTTTTCTGTATAGAGATTAAATTATAC
>NZ_JBXXZH010000173.1:0-20338 GCF_059640475.1 Calothrix sp. CBUCES-K 9914 | reverse complement strand
GTTAGCCTATTCTTGCAAGAATAGGCTAACAATACCCCTATGTTTGCAATACCCCTATGTTTGCAATACCCCATGTTTGCAATACCCCCATGTTTGCAATACCCCCCATGTTTGCAATACCCCATGTTTGCAATACCCCCATGTTTGCAATACCCCATGTTTGCAATACCCCCATGTTTGCAATACCAGTATGTTTGTAATATCCCTATGTTTGTAATACCCATATGTTTGCAATACCACTATGTTTGTAATACCCCTACAAAACATCACCCATATATTCGCAATACCCTACGTTTGCAACACCCCTGTACCTGCAATACCCCTGTAAAACATTACCCATATGTTCGCAACATCCATGCGTAACATCACCCGTATGTTCGCAACACCCTTATAACGAGTCTTGACGTTGCGTATATTTAACCCCCTAACACCTAACATTACGACAACGTATGGTATGTACACTAACTAAACGACAATTCACAAGCGAATAATTTTGGCGTGTAAAACAGGTGTGGTGTGGTATATAGGTCAAAGTATGGTTTAAGGGTGAAGGGTGGTTTAAGGGTGAAGGGTGGTTGTAGCGCGTTGTAGCGCGTTGTGGTGCGTGTTTTAAACCTTTATAGCATCTTGGTTTTGAGCGTATCGCGTTTTTATCTTTTTCCACGCATACCCCCGCTAATATAGCTAAAAAGCGTCACTTTTTTTTTTGACGCAAAAACAATGTTTTGAATTTTCATGTTGTAGTACGGTCAAACCTTTACTGTGTATATATTCTAGCTGACGCTTAACTTTGTAACACGATTTGTAGTATAAAAAGTTGAAAAAAATTCTTCAATTTTATCCAGTGGTGCGAGTCGTTGGGAGTGGTGCGAGTCGTTGGGAGTGGTGCGATTGGTGCCAGTGGTGGTGCGGGGTGAGAGATTTTCACACCTTGCAAAAACTTTTTTCACACCTCGCAAAAACTTTTCTCTCAGCCCCTATATAGTGGTAAAATGCGCCAATACGGAGAAGCGCGAACATTTGGCAACATGTCTAAACTTCAATAAACGCAGCACTTTCAAACTTTATACGTAGATTTGTGTAACACTAAAATTTTGTAGACGAACTGCCACTTTTTTTAAAAAATATGCGAGTTCGTCTACAAATTATTGAGAAGTACTGTCAACATTATTGAGAATCGGTGAGAATGAACAACCCCCAACATCTTAAGGCAACCATCCAGGCTATCCAGGGGGAAATATGGATAATAAAAAAACCCACCAACTTTAGGGATGGTAGGGATGTTTAGGGATGGTTAGGGACGGCTACGAGATGCGGGAAGGTGTCTTATATTACTTAATATTTTCGATTGAAAGAGTTGATTTTTCTAAAAGTAACTACAGTTCCTACTGCTCTTAATCTACTGTTTACAGTTAGTAAAGTTGGCGATAAAACTTTAATCATCAGTCGTAATCCGTAATCTTCAATTTCTTGTGACACGTCAAAGTTTGACGTGAGTGCTGTAATTCTATCTTGGCTAATCAGGCTATCCCATAAGTCGTTAAGGTTATTCAATTCAACTTCATCTATATCTATTTCTGTACATCTATTATTACAAACTAGTTGTAGAGGTTCGCAACGATTTATATAAATCTTAGATTGAAACAACTTGTTACATTCTTTTAAATAATTTCCTACAACTTCTACAGATTGTTTTATAAAAGTCTTGCTATTTATGATTCTGACTTTTTTATCAACAACTTCTGCAAGAATTACTAAACTCTCTCTATACGTGTAATAACAAACTAAACAATTATCTACTTTATCTAACATCTGATAAACTCCATAATCTTTTTGATTTATTAAATGGTGTAATAGCGAGTGCAAAAGTTGTAGACATTACACAATCATCATGCTTACCTGTACTAGCTTCTAGCTTATTACCTTGCCTTCTAAAACTTAACATTTCATCAACTAAAGGACAGTTAGCAGGATAGTTTAAAACTTCTTTTTCCAGTGCTAACACCATACTAGTTATCATTGCTGGTTTACTATCACCTGTTGTTTTTATAGCTTCAAAATTGATATCACGATGTAATTTAGTAAGTTGTTCTAGGTAAATTTGACCAACACCTCCAGTAGTTTCAATACCTATTTTTTCAGGTTTGTACAGGTTGAGTAGTTCGCTAATTTGGTATATATGATAGTCGCTAGTTTGTTGACGTTTTCGGTATATATTAACTACTGAATATTTACCATTCTTATATTTTAAAACAACTAAAACAGTGTAGTCACTGCCAAATGTTGATGTGTCTAGACCTGCATAATAAGTTGCTTCATTATCTCTAACAGTTTCATAACAACCAATAGCATTTTTACGTATTAATTCAGGGTTGAAAATACTTACAGCACTATCAACAAATCGTAGGTTATACTCACGTTGTACAGTTTCTTCATCAGTACCGTCTTGCTGTAATCTGTATTCTAAATAATTAGGTATCTGACTATAAACTGGATGTGCTAAAAAGTGAATGATTAATTTACAACAACCCACTTTATCAATGAACCAATAAACACCCGGTAATTCTTTATATAATTTTCCTTCACTTACATCAATTGCTAATTGTTCAATATCGTTACTCCCATTATTTTCGTTTAATTTATCCCAGTAAAAACCACTTTTAGCGCTAGGTGTAGATACAATTAATTTACTTAGTTTATTTCCTGATAAAGCACTACTAGGACTACTAGCAGCATAAATTTGCTGTATATTTTCCACAAATGCCGCTTCATCAAATAGCATTCCCGTAGCACTATCAAGACTTCTACTACCTTCAGAACTACTGTTTTTAAAGTACAAATCACCTCCGTTTTTAATCTTTAGATAGCCAACATTATCATTATCAGCTATCGCATATTCCGAGATACTTGATAACATTTGTCGAGCGCGTCTAGATATTGCGCTTGCGTCATCACCATTACGCATAAACAAAATGTTAGAGCTAGCTGCATTTAAGCATGAATCATGTAGATATTTGGAAAGTACAGCTTGAGTAGTACCCATCTGACGCGATTTTAAAACAACAATATTTGGGTGCTTTTGCATCAAGCTTACTAATATTTTTTGATATTCATACGCTTCAAATCGTTTCATTTCACCCCCACTACGAATAGTAGTTAAAGCAATGAAAGTTTCCCATTCTTTAGGAATAGGTTTAAGGTTTTTATTAATTGTTTGCGTGTACTTCTGATATTTGGGATAGAGCATGATTTTCTGTGAGATATCCTTTACTTTCTAAACATTGGAATGCTGCATTAACATCGACTAAATTAGTTATACCCCAAGCTTTACACAAACCTTTTAGCGCTATATCGTAACCGCGCCATAAAACTTCTAAGTCTATAAATTGTCCTTCCGATTGAATTTCTAATGCACGCATTAAACACAATGCTTGACGTATGAAAATATCAGCAGTTATTTTTTGAACTACCGATATCATTTCTACAACGTCTTTGTACTCTGTATTTACTCCTACTTTTTTAGCAAAGTCAAAATAGGTGTTCTGTTCAGTGAATAGCGGGATAATCCCTTTACTCTCTTCGGATTTGTTTTTCTTGTTAAGGCGTTCAATAGTTAATTCTAAATTGACTTCATTTCTTAGAGTTTCTATCTGAGTATCTGTAACTTCATATCCTTGTTTTAAACATCTCGATTTGATTGTCTTCGCAGTGAAATTTTTTCTTAGTAAATCTTTAATAAAATCATTCATAGTTAAAAAAAGGGGGTGAATTACCACCCCTATTGTAAATTATTCAAACACTACGTTGTTGCGTTCACACCAGTTCTCAACAGTTTTACGATTACTACCACTGAGTTGTGTTAATCGATTGATGCTTAATTTTTGACCTGATTGCTTCATAAATTCTAAGGTTTGGGCTAATCTTTCATCAGCTTTACCTTTAACACCTTTATTCATAGCGTATTGAACTTGTCTACCTATTTCATTTTTAGCTACTAATATCCGTCCTTCAAGAGCCAACTCGGAAATAGATTTACCAGAATATTCACTAGCTTTTTCTAACAATTCACACTCAGACATTAATAAAGGGTCGTTGGGTTGCAATCCAAACATTTCTTTTAATACTGGCTCTTTCTCTTGTCTATCTTTACCTTGTAAGTTAGGAAAATAATTTTCTTGTGTGGTAGAACAATTTTTACCATGTAATTGTTCATAAGCATCCAATAATTCCGCTATGAAATCTGAATTGTTTTTATCTCCTTTAAATGTTGTGAATTTATTAATTGTTTCTTGATTGCTTATTCTGAAACTGATAGGTTTTTGACTGTCTTTAGTTGGTGACATTTGAGTTATCCTTGATTTAGATATCTGTTTAACTTAATTAATTCTAACAATACCCATATGTAATGTCAAGGGGGTATTGTTAGTTTTTATTAATCATCCCAACGGGCATCAATAAAAGCTTTGTAGTGTTCGGTAGTCCCTACGCGGTAATATGTTCCCGACTCGGTTTGTACATCATGACCAGCAATTGAACCAATATAGCTATCTATATCAGGTACTCGCTTAGTAAGAATTTTGTAATCATAATATGCAAAAGCCATATACAATGCGCGTAAATCCTTTATGGTTATTGCAAAATCATAAGGCATACAAATTTCATTAAAAACTCTAAGAGCGAGTTCACATTGACTTTTAATTTTTGATTGGAAATTTTGCGCGCTTATATCATCTGTGTACCAATCTTTACTCTTTACAAAATTTTGAACTAGCTCTGTATTTTCTATTAGTAAATCAATATTTTCGGCATAGGTAGGAAGTTCATAGCACTGTTCTGCTTTTTCAAACCCGCCCTTAGCTTGTCCAATAAATCCAAGTGTTCGATTAAAATCTGTTACTTGTTCCAATTCGTAAAAATTAGCGTTTCTACAAACTTCCACATAAAAACGGCGACCAGTTAACAAAGATATGGCAAGTGCTTTTTTAAAAATTGATTGTGCGTTAGTGGCTGGAATTGAGAGTAAATCGTTCGCTAATGTGAGTAAAGCTTCGCGACATTCAACAGGCACACGCTTAGAATCCTTTTTCTTGACACCCGTCGTTACTTTAGTCCGTGAGTCAATCTCATTTTTTGCACCTGGATCGACTTTCCAGAATGCCATAGGGTAAGACGTGTAACTGTACCCACCTTTAAGACTAACGTCTAACATGTTCGCTTCTGTTGCAATTGCTTTGCGATATTTAGGGGTATGTACTTTAATCACGGTTGATTCGGCATACTTGCCCATTAATTCAGACTGTTTCGTGTCGCAAAGTTGTAAACATTCATCCCATAATTTTTTACGGGAATCTTCTGTTGTAGCTTGTGTAGCTAGTTTCCAAGTACCGACTAATTTTTGAGCAAATGCTGTAATATCGTTGGTAGTCATTTCTAAAATCCTTTTGTACTTACAATACCCATTATATTAGCCTATTTGTGTAAGTGTCAAGTCAGTATTGTTAAGTAAAAATTAAGAAGCGACTGAAGTATAAGATTTGCAAATACTCGCAGTCGTTTCGTTTTGGTTGCCAGTGTTTATCTGCTTCAGTGTTCAGTATTGGCTATCAGTATTGAAAAACTTGATTAAATATATTTCATCCCAGTAACGTTAATAATTTGTGGATTGTCTAACACTTCAAAATGACCGCTCTCAATGCCATCTGTGATATAGCCTTTAAGCTTGTTGGCAATGATTTGAGACGCAAAACCCCCACCAGTAGCGAATATTGAACCTCCACTTACTAATATTTGACTAGCCTTAGTGAGAATATCTGAAATACTAGGATTATCAGCAATCCAGTTACTAATACCATCAATTACACTATCAGCGATATTTTCTGTTTTGTTGCCAACTCGATAAGGCACTAAATAACTTTCATCCAGGGTTTTACAAGCTTTCAACGCTTCAAAGATACTGTTTAGACTCTTACTTTCACCCCCTATATCAGTCTTATTCAGGCTGATAAAAATTTGACTTGCTAGATTTTGCATACCTCCACCACTGGCTACCGAACGGTTTAAAACTTTTGGTAACTTCCTTCCAGCTTTGTAAGTAGTTAGGGTGAGTGTTCCACCACCTAAATCTAGAATTGCAAAATTATCTGTTCCATCGTTTAACAAGTTTCTAGCGCTTAATGCCGCTCCGTACCCTTCAGAGAAAATAAACTCTGACTTCAAATTTTTAAACTCGATAGTAAATTCTCTACCACGGTATAGAAAACTGTCTATACTCTGAAGTACTTTGCTGATATCTCCTAAACGATTGCTGGATAAGGATAATAGTTTAATATCCACATTTAAGCGAATAGCTTTACCCTTATAACGATTCCGCTTATCTTCTATTAAATCGTCTAGAAAATCTGAATCACTGGTAATAGCTCCGAGTAACCATATGTCAAGCTTTTTAATTTTGTTATCCTTTTGAGCTTCTACTAGTTCACCAAGTACCGAATCACTACCACGACCTACAACATAGTTTTTATTCTTATACCTGAAACATCCTGCCATTCCACTTGGTAAATCCCCTTTGACTTCCTTGTAAACGCTTTCAATCGTTGATTCGTAGCCATTAAGCATAAACTTAATGCGCTTACTTCCAGCGTCTAGGACTAATGAACAGTCAATAAGCGGGTTCTTGTATTCCTTCTGCTTACGTTCTTTAACAGTTGCTAGTTTTTCAGTAGCAATCATCTCTAATTCTTGTAAGTCTTGTGTAGCCTTGTTTCCATTGGTTGAAGTAATCATTTTTGAACTATCCTATGTACTAAAAATTGTTGACGGTTTGTTATCCAACTGCGGAGAGAAAAATACTATTGAGAATCTCAATCTTCTATTGAGAAATAACTATTAGTTGAAAAACTTTTAGTTATTGTTAGTAAATAGCCGTTTATTATTTAACTAGTGTCGAACACTTGATTTATTTCCTAACATTAATTGGTAAACTGCCAACAAAACCAACAGACCCCCCATAGGTAAAAACCAATTGGTAGCCAACCAAAAACCAACAACGTAAAATCAATACTTTCAGCCGATATTTTGGCAATGGTTGGCGGGGGAGTTGGCGACAGTTGGCGGATATTTGGCAGAGTCAAACGTCATACCAACTGCTATAAGTCGTTAATTACTGTTAGTTAACTTGCTTGCAACGAATGTTTTTTTACAAGAAACATTAGAACAAGTATATCTGTACTGTGTAGCATCACTAACGCGAGAATGCTTTCTGAATTTTTCACTACCGCAGTATGGGCACTTGATTTGTACTGTTGATGCATCGATGGAGGTTTTTACGGTCGAGCTATCATCTTTGATATCAAACTTTTGCACGTCCATTACATCGTTGTAGTCATAGCTATCGAAGTCTGGTAATTGTATGAATTTTGGTAGTCCGGTCAATGGCACAACTAACGCGAACCTGTAAGCGGTTGCATCAGTGAAGATATCAAGCCCCAACTCCTCATTTTTTCTATCGCAGTAGTCCTGTATCTTGCAGTACTGTTCAAGCAATCGTGTTTTATCTTCAGTGGTAATAGTGGTCAACTTGTCGATAGCGATACCCGCGTTACTTCCGATGTGGATAGCTACACAGTTATTCCAATTGCTATGAGTCATACCGGGTATCTCGTTTGCATCTGCTGACTGTCCGATAAAAATTGCACCAACATTACAGTGAGAACCTTCTTTAATAGCTATTTTGAGTAAGTTTCTAAACTCGTTAGCTTTTTTATTTAAATTGGCAATAGTGTTATCAACTTCATCAAATAGGTAAAGTACAAAGCTATGGTTTGAACCATTACGACGAACGTCTATTAATTCGCATAGTTCCTTCATACCGCTAAAGTTGTCATCATGGCTTATACCTTTTTTTGGCATATTCCAGAAGTCTTTTTTACTTCCATGTTGGGGGTCATATAGTCTCAACTCACCTTTACCGTTACGAGTTTTCATGATTGCCAGTGCTAAATTTTTCGCTGTTGGTGATTTACCTCCTGTACTACCAGCAGTAATCCTTACACGCTCAAAATTTTTAACAAATGACTCAAACTTATCAGCACTCACCCAAATTTTAGAGACATCAGTTTCTAATTTTTCAATTGGTTTAATTTTGTTTGGCTTGCGTGTAACGACTTCCAATACCATCAAACCATTTTGATAATTAGGTGTAAAAGTTGGTAACTGTAAAGCGTTAGTCAGTCCTGCCAACTGTTCTTTATTGTCTTTATCGTGCAACATGTCGGCTGTAAGGTAAACTTTGTTTCTACCAGTAGCAAACGTTAGGGTATAACCTGTTTCAGTTTCTTGCCAGTTCATAGCATCCAGCACATACCCGTAAGCATGATAATAGAAGTTGATAATCGAGTTACCAGCTACCGCATAATCAATCGAACCTGTAAATGTCCAAGGTTTGCGTAATTGTTCTAACTCAGTTTGTAAATGTTCTATTAGCGCGTCACGTTCTCTTAATAGGGTGATGGCAAGTTTACCTTGTTCGATTAGTTCGGTGTAATTTGTTTCATAGCGTTCTATATATTGATTACTCAACCCTACAAAATCCGTTGCAATAGCTCTAATTTGTTGCTCTAATTCATCTCGCTGTTCTTTAATCTTATTACCAGCATGTAACTGTAAATTAGTAATATCAGTTTCATACATCGAATAACTAACCGAGTCTTCTAACAGTTCATTAAGATAACGAGTAACAATTACTTGCCCTTTAACTCTTAACTCAATACAACCTTCAATAATTTTTTGTTGAAAGTCTAAACCAGTATCAAGTAATTCATTGAAGTTAGTAATAGTTTCATATTCCTCTAACTTAGTCATCCAACGGTTACGAAACTTATCAACTTCAATTAACACATTGTTTAAATCATCTGCGACTGGTGAATAATTACGCATTAAAGCGTCAATGTGACATTCTAATTTATGAACACTTCTTTTATAAGTGTCACGTACCATCTTATAAGCTTCTGTAGTTGAGAATCTACCAACTGCTGTTAATTTGCTTTGCAAGTCAAAAATAGTATTAGAAGCGTTAGTTATTTCATTATTTCTAGATTGAATAATCTCTAAAGCTTGCTGTACTTCTGTTTCAAGCTTTAATGATTGAGTCTTGATGTTAGCTAGTTCATCAATTGTTTTATCCAGGTTGCGAGTAATAGCAATATTTTCTTTTTCCTTTGCTCTTAACTCTTCATCAAGTTTTGAGGTATCTTGATTGCTTGTAGTAATAGCTTTACCAGTTGCTAACTCCCCTACCACAACACCAGCAATTGAAAAGCCTAACGCTACTTTACCAACATCTTTAAATGTTGAGTTAGGTTGAAATATTGCTACTGTTGATGCCAATCCTAAACCGAATGAGAAAATAAATAAATTATTTTTGAATTGATTTAATGCTTGCATGATAGTTACCTAAATGTGTAGTTAAGTAGGGAATATATTTCAATTCCCTAGTGTGTTAGTTACTGTCCGTTGTTAATTGAATCTTTGAGATATTTCTGAATTACGTCTTGTGTTTGGGCACGTATACTATTAATCTCAGCTTCTCTCTTACCCTCTTGCGCTTCAAACTTCAGAGCTAGTTGTGCAGTTTCATTACGCATTGCAGTAGTCGTAATTTGAGATTGTTTCAAGCGTTCATTAGACTGTTCTAATTTTTCTCTATCAGTAGCTAGCTCGACATTTTGACGGTCAAAGCGAACAATCTCCTGTTGAGTTTTGACACTTTCAGTAGAAGCTTTGATAAGTGATTGCTCTGCTTTGTGGAATTGTTGTTTAGTCTTACCAACTTCCTCAATATATTTAAATCCAGCTTGGTACAACTTTTGCGCTCGTGTTGCGCCTGCGTACTCAGCAAGTCCGGTAGTAAGTTGTTCTTCAGAAATTTTCGGTAATCCAGAAGGATTTAACAAATCATTTGGCATCAAACCATCGAAGCTTACGGTAGGCATCGACAACCCACCATATATATCGGTGTTAGTTGTAAGTTGGCTCGATTGGTACTGCCCTTGATACCCGGTTCCCGTTGGTGATAGTGCTTGAGTAATGTTGTTCGCTGTATTAGCAGCAGTAGCAGCAGTGGCAGTTACAGCGTTAGCAACGTTTGAGATTGTGTTTGTCACGGGTTGTAAGGTAGTACCTATGTTTTGAGCAATTTCCGCAGCTTTTGCGCCAGCACTTCTCACCCCTTCTAATTTTGCTTTTACTCGCGCTTGAACTCGTTCGTCTTGCTCTGCTCTGGCTTTTGCAGATTTTTCACCAGTGGGGTCAGTGATTGGATTCTTTTTAGTTGCCATGAGATAATACCTTTATCCTTATGTTTTAGTGGTGATTAACTAGACTTGAGGTAAGTACTGGCACAGGTAGCAAAACTATTGCCAGTACTTTTAAACCAAGTTTTTATTTTGATTGGTCGATGTTGACGTTAAACTTTTCAGGATTTACCAACGATGGTTCGTCATAGAAATAGCGCTCTACGGTATTGGGAATCATTCGAGCGTTACGACAGAAAGCAGAGTTTACATGATTACATACACCCGACCATTGCACACTATAACTAGCCGCTACGATAAGCGCTGTTAGTGTTAAAAACGTTTTAGCTCCTTCATGTAAGTAAGTTTTTAAACAGTTGTCACGTGCGTGTTTTTGCTCAATCTCATCAGATAAAAGTGAAATTGTCTTACGTAATTCTTGTGATTTTTCAGGGTTAACGTTAGCACTAGTCGAGCTATACAGTTCGTACTTGAGTAAGCGTATTTTCTCTTCATCAGTGAGCAAACCTTTAAGGCGGTCATATTCCTGATTTTCTCTGATGTTTCTAATCTCTTCAGCAATAAGATGTAAATTTTTATCGAGTATTACCAGCAAGTTGTTAAAGAATGTCATGTGTTTGTCTCCTGATTGAGTAATCGTTGGTTGAGTGTTTCTAAAATTTGATAACTGGCGCGTAACTCTGGTGTATCGGTGTTCGATTGCTGCAATAGCCACAGGTGTCTAAGAATCGAGTTGATGTGTATTGCTAAATCCAGGTTGTTCATAGTTAAAACGTGTCTACAAGCTCTGCTAATCGGCTGATAATGGGGTCTAACTGTTCGCTAGGAGTGAGCAAACTATCTGTAGGAGGTGTATATTCGAGTTCAGGTTGATGAGATTGTGGAAGTGGTTGATATACGGGCATTTGAGCATTGAAAGAATATCCTAAACGTTTCAACTCTAGGATTAAATAATTGATTACTTCAGAGTAATCTTTTATTTCTGCCTGTACGGAAATCTTCTCTATAAATGAGCGGTTGTGAGGTTTGATAGTTACTCTCATAATTTTTCAGATTTTTTGACTAGTACTGCCACTTTAGGCAGTAGATAGCCGCAAAGTTGAAAAATATTTAATTTGAATGCACACCTTATGTTTATCTCTGGTATCCAGTCGTAGGTGGATAAATCCTTTAAATTAAGTAGGTTGAGTTGATTAGTGGTTTGTGTAGCGTGTCTTAAGTTTAATTAAACATACTCGACTAAAAAATCAAGTGCATTATCACCACCACTTTCGGAAACAACCATAAATAATTCTTCAGCTTCAAATCCATACACACGTCCGAGTTCGGTTCCTTTTGTGTCACCAATAACAGCAAAACATTCACGGTTTTTGGGGTAGTAAAGCGTTATTTCAACGTCATTATTTACCTGACAAGTGCTAGCAATTGTATCAAGGTAATCTCTCATTTCTTGCAACAGTGCCGACACACATCTAATTTGAAAAGCTTCAGGCACACCACATTCACGCAAAGCAACGATTTTTCGAGTAAGCGCGATACGTTCGGTTGATTCGGATAAAAATTCATCCATTTTAGCGATTCGTTCTAGTCGTGCTATGTATTCGGCTTGGTGTTGAGGTGGCACGTCAGGAATCATACAAGCGCGTCCGTCCCATAAAGGATTGTCATCAATGGCAGAAGTTAAGCTGCAAGTTAGATTAGTGAGATTGTCGCAATTTTCTAAATCTTGCTCTGAAACATCTTTAAAACTCATTCCTGTAATGGGGTCTACGTTTGCGGGAAGTTTGGCAGGTGTCATATCGTAATAAGGCGATTTTGTGGGGTCTATCGGCTTAATTGATTCAAGCCATTGCTCGGCTTTTGCTTTATTCTCAGGTTTACGTAAATCACCAAAATCTTGCTTGACATATTTTTTCCAGAGTGTAACACCGTCGTTAGGGTACATTGATTTGTATTCTGCGATTAAGTTTTGTGAGAGTGTCATTATTTTGTGTCCTTATAGTGTGATGTTTTTGTGTGATGCGGCTCGATTGCTTTGTTCATCCGGGTTGCGTCCGGTGTTCGTTCCTTTCACTCTTTCAATATAGCATCTGTAAGCGAATATGTAAGCGCATACGCATACAAATTTCTTATGATAATTTGACTTACCATAGAAAAACAACGCATACGATTGTAAGCGCTTTGTGTTACAGTAGGAATTGTCCTATACAAACAACTTATGAGTTATGGCACTACAACCGAAAACTTTTAGAGCGTCTGAAGATATGGTCAAAGCTTTGAAACAAAAAGCGGAAGAATTAAAAATGTCTGAGTCTGATGTGATAAATAAAGCTCTTAAATGTTATTTAGGTATTTACATAGATGAAAATTGTAATACCTATATGCATGAATTAAAAACACTTGAAAACAGATTTGAACAATTAATCAGAGTTAATAATTTAAAACAGGTATAACCAATGACTAACGTAAATAATAACGGTAATAACAATCAAGAAATTTACGCGATATTAGCCGAACTTGCACGTAAGCAATTAGAAACACAAGTACAAATAGCTGAAACTAATCTATCAGTACAATCATTGGCAAACGATATTAATCGTGTATTGAATCGTAGTGCTATATACGACGATATACTTCTTGAATTACGCGATAGCCACGAAACACATTTGGCAAATTTTACAGAACATCAGCGAACTACTAATGCAGCATTAAACAGCCTTGAAGCAATTAATCTGAGGTTGATACAGATTATTACTGGCGAGTAATGTTGTAAACTTTAAATCAAGCACTCTATTGGAAATCATACGGAGTGCTTTAAATTAAATTTAGATTTTTAAAAATGTTGACGATTGATAAGATAAACTTATTGAATTTCAATAATATTGTTTTAATGTATACAAAAATTAAAAATGGACGATATTTTATTTAAAGACCTGATTACTGACAATCTAACAAAAATCAATATTGATAATTTAGTAGATAATTATAATGATTATTCAGATTTGACTAATAACTTCCAGTCGAAAATTTGTTATTTAAATAAAATGAACAAACTTAAGGCTATATCAATATTTTCCAAATTTCCGTTGATATTTGAAGAATTTGAAAACTCCTGTTTAGTTCATTTGTTCTCATTAGTGGGTAGTAGGATGTTATCCTGGGAATTAAATTTTCCTTACAATATGCGTGATACAGGTTTGTACTATGAAGAATATGCAAATTTATCAGCACTTAGATACAAAATAATTTTTAGAATGTTTGAATTAAATGAATTACCTCTCAACCCAAATTTAATTTGGCTTTTATCAGAATATTCAATATTTTTAGAAATGATATCCAATACTCAAAGTGCTGATGAAAAAAACCGTCGCAATAGTAAATTTATAAAAAATAATTATTCTCCGCTTGATATATCGATTAATAGTAGTTCACCAACGACTATTAAAGAATTAATTGAAAACATGTATTTTTCAGTAGATATGCAAGCGAGAGAATTAGCGATTAAATACCCTGAATTCGACCGGAATTATTACGCACCATACATTAAAGCGCTGAAAACATGGAACAAATTATTCAAGAAACCAGGTAATCAGATTCTGAGAATTACACCAAAAAAGAAAAAGTCAAAGGGTTGAGTTGAATTGTAACGAAATGTAAAGTTACGCGCACTTTAGGTTGAGACTAGAAAAACCGGATAGATTGAAAAAGTACAACCTAATCAAAAACCCTTGCTTAATACGTTCGGCAAGGGTTGTTGTAAGGTTAGTATAAAAGTTCAAATATTGCGGTCAGTTACTCTTAATTATTTTAACATGAAACATTTTTGTAGATACGCTTCAGAAAAAGAATCAATTAGATTGATTAGTGAAGGTGTGAGAGAAAACATTATTTTCATCACCTACAAAACAAATAATCGATGGCAAATAAATTTAAATGGTATTTTGTATAATCCAGAGTCATTTGAAAAAATTCACGGATTTTTACCAGATTGCCCACCTAGTGCAAACAGATTTACACGCAAGCTTTACTACAGGCATAGAAAAAATAACCCTTTAACAATGTAAAGGGTTGAGTAATGTTATGCAGCTTGTGAATGTTGATGTTGAAATACAGCGCGCTCTAACGCTTCTAACCTAGATTCAAGTTTTGAATTTTTATCACGCTCTTGAAACATCTTTGTAATGAAGTCTGATAAGGATATGTTTTCAGCACTAGCCGCATTTTTCATAGCTTCTAGTACATCGCTATTGAATCTAATAGATATTTGAGAGTCTTTAAGTGTAGTTTTCATAAGTTTTTATCCAAATGCATCACATATGTATACTCTATCTATTATACTTTAGCATGTCAATTGTGATTCATTTGTGACACTTAATAAATTGGCACACAAGTAACACATTTGTGATTCATCTGGGTTACATTATTAATAACAGCGCAAGGGTAAAGCGCTTGAACAAACTACCTAAAAAACAAATTGATGACTGTCGTGATGACAAGCCATCAAAAAGCGAAAAAAGCTGATACCTGTATTAAACCTTAAAAATTGTAAAAGTTGAGTAAAAAATCATGGCTCTTAAAGCAAAAATTGCTAACAAAGTTCAAACCAATGATAAAGGGTTGGTTGAAGGTTATATCGTTCGTGTACTTGAAATTGACGAACGTACTGAAATAGAAAAAGGTAAAGAAGTTACCTATGCTGCACAGTTTGAATTTCAAATTGAATCTGAAGGTAGTCAAAAACCTGTTACTTATCGTATCTGGACACGTCAAACACTTAACAATGAAAAATATGATAAAGCTGATGGAACTAAAGATTACAACGATTTAACTCGCTTGATGATTCAACTTAAATTAATTGAAGAATCTGAACTTAAAAATCTTGATAATATCAACCTAGATGTTGAAAGTGCTGAAGGTTTAAAAGTTCAATTCGAGTTAGAGCCATCTAAAAAAGTTAAAGGTTTGAAAGTACCTAAGTTAACCAGCATTAAACCACTCTAGTAAAATACGCGGTGAGAGTCTAAGAAACTTTCACCGCAGTTTTAAAAATGCCTTATTTTGTCGATAGAAACTTAAATATCTATAAAGATAACCCTATTATATCTCTGCCAGAGCTATGTAATACAAGTATTGTAGCTGATACAGAATTTACTAAAAAAGCTGTTAATAGTATTGAAAAATTTTTGAAAGTTGATTGTATAGGTATCTACTTTCCAGAATTATTTTATGATTATTTAGTAATTTTTACTTATGAGGAATTAACAGAAGATTTTCATCCTGTATTATCAACATTGCAAGCTTTTAACTATGATATTAAACCAGCTAATCAAGATTATTTAATTGAAGTTATTGATAAAATACAAACCGTTGTAAATGAAGTAATAGATTTTAATACTAACTCAAGACAAATAGGTAAAGCGTTTAAAAAATTGAAAGATGAAGGATACTTTGACCATTATTTAGCTGACATTAATGTTGATTTTGATTGTTTAAAACTTACTAAAGATGTCTCAGGTGATTACTTAGTAACAATTCAACCTTCAAAAGTTGTAATACCGTTTGTATTCTTTTACGGATTTGCTGATTTTTTCAAAATTTGGGGGAAGAATCACCAGCAAACTATACTAGATGCTAGCTTAGTACAACAACGTTGCTTAAAATTCCGTAGTTCCTACGGTAGAGAACTTCCCCTGACTGAATACAATACGGTTAATGGCGTATTGTATGAGTTTCAATATCCCCTGAGAGAAGTTATGTATAGATTTCCACCGCAAAACAAATCATTAGATGCTCAAACTACAATTTTTGAAGTTTCTACCAAAAAACTAAATGTAAACACCTGGATAATTGCAAACGCATTAGGCTTTAATTCTTTAGATGAAATTAAAGAAAATTTCTCAACTTTCTTAGAAAAATTACCAGATGAAGCATTACAATACAACGCTGTTGATATTTTCGCTACATGGGATTTAAACCTGAAACAGCAAGAATTTTATAATATTATTCTCGCTACATTTGGCATCGAACCAATAGATATAAGTGACACTACAGGAAGTAATGTTAGTAAATTCTTAGTGCAATGCGTACTAAAAGAATTTTGTGATAATTCAAAAAATGCTATACAACTTGAAAAAGATTGTAACAACTTGTCAGAATCAATTGATAACGAGTTTAATGATGAATATAAAAATCTAGTTGATACGCATAACCAATTACAATTTGAAAAAACAACTTTACAACTAGAAAAAAGTGCTATTGGAAGTAAAAAAGATTTAAACGAAAAAATAAAATTATTAAAAAAATCTGAAAATAATAAACAATTAGACATATTAAACACGCAATTTGCAACATTAGATAATATAAATGCTGAAATTAAAAGGTTAAATAGTGAAATAGAAATATCTAAAAAACAAATAACAGATATTGAAAATACTGTTGAAAATAAACGTACTGAATCTGGATTATATAGTTTATTAGATGAACTAAAAGGAATAAAAAATAATGAAAAGTTAATTAAAAAAATAATTCAATTAGGTAATCTTGAGAATTTAGAAAATACCCCACTTAATGATTTTGGTTGTCAACCATTCCTCACAGTTGGGGGGCTTCTATACACTCGTATGGCTCGTAAAAAATATCTAGAAGGATATTTATCAGATTGTGATTTAAAAAGTTGTTACGCTTCATTCATGAGTCAAATGAATGTGTATTTAGGTGAACCAATTACCCTAACTTGTAAATATGATAAATATAAAATCACATTGAGAGAAGCTTTAGAACTTATTGAAAATCAAAAGGCACCACATGACGGATGGTTTATTCGTGTATCTGGCAATCTAGATAAAGCTATTAACACATTGGTGCTATCAGATTTGAGATTCAAGCCAAAATCAGTTAAGCAACAACAATTGTATGAAGTTAACGAAAGTCGTAAAAGTGTAGAGAAGTTTAACGCTTTTAAAACTTCAAAACGTAGTGCTGAAAGTACATTGCTAACAAAACAAATTAAATTTGGTTTAATCACAAAATCGACTATTGAAACATTAAAGAAATTGCCATCTGATTGGTATAAAGAATATCTTGATTTAAAATGTGATGTTGTTTGTTACTTTCCAGGTGATTTAATAGCTTACGATTTACCAGAGTATTTAAAGCTAAGAGCATCGTTGCCTGAAGAATCTTGTATTGAAAAGTTCGATATTAAGAACGGATTTAAAGAAGTTCAAAATCATCATTATCAAAATAATGCTGTATTAGCATTTCCTATTAATAAATATTGGTTAGAATTAAAAACCAATAGAAATAAATTCAAAAAAGCAAAAAATCCTATTCAGGAAGTTTTTAAATTATTCCAAAATAGCGGTTATGGTGTATTAGCTTGTTTATATCTAGCCATGAATAATCTTATGGCATCAAACCAAATTACAGCAGGTGCGAGAAGTGGAGCTTGGTTAATGACCAATGCTATTAACGGTATGGGAAGTATAACAGATGGTACAGCTTACAGTTGGCAACACATACCTATTGGTAAAACTTTTCACGAGATACTAACAAATAATCCTAAATACTTAGAACACTTTGACGAATCGATACAATCTAATATTGAAATTACAAAAGATTTTAATTATCAGAAATGGATTGATGATAATTTAAAAACTCATATGGCAAAGTTTTATCAAGTAGATGCCAATACTGATTACAATTTAAATCAATTCGATTATGAATTAAAAACTGAAAACTTTGTAACTGAGTTGGGTAAAAAGTGGTTAAGTGAAAATCAAAATAAAGTATCAGAACTAAAATATGAACTAGGTATGAGTTGGAATAAATATCTAGTTAAAAATGGTTATATGATAGAGACAGCATTATTCACAAAATTCTATAACAATAATGCTGGTAACTATGCTAAAGGTATTACTCAAGGTGATTATTTAGTAGAAGGTACTGAATACGATATAGCTGAAAGTGAACCATTCGTAAAAGCTAGAAGTTTTCAAGGTAAGGATAATACACTTATCGATTGGTATTGTACCGCTATAAAAGAAAAGTATACAGAACCATTTATTTACAGCGAAACTAAACTTATTAAATTTGGGGATGGTAATAAAATTGCTATCAGTTTGTTAGAATCTGGTAGTGAAAAAATAGCTCACCCTATGGGATTTGATACAATCGCATATAAAATAATGAAGCTTGTTACCCGTTCACAATTTTTGTTTCAAACTGAAATACAATTAAGAAATTTTGAAACAAATGAAGAAACACTTGCAAACTTATCTAAAGAGTTAGGATTAAATCAAAAATCATTCTGGGAACAATTAAGCTATGGTGATATTAAAGAATATAGTGTTGAGTTACGTGATAATGTAGATTATTTCAATTATGCAAAAACTCATCCTATCGGTATTGGATTTGAGTTATTAACATTAAGCCCTAGTGTAAAAGGTGATATAGAAGTAATCAGAAATAAAATTGTAGACTTAATTGATAATACTTGTACAAATTTTGGAAAATATTTAAATTTACAACGTAACTTTAAATATGGTGAACCGTTAAAAAACTTATTTGCGGCTATCATTATTGCAAAGAAAAATGCTGAAGATGATTTAAGAACGTTGTTAGAAAATTCTGCCAACGAACCAACTATCTTAAACGTTACTCAGGAAAATATCAAACGATTACACGAGTTAAAAAACGAATGTAGTGATGAGTAAAATACATATTTTAATCATCTGAACTAATTTGTAATACTTCTATAAGAAACTTTTTCAAATCCTCATCAGTCACTTTTTCTGATAATTCTAAAATATCTTTATTAAACTTTTGATTGTCAAAATTTGGTTGCGCTCTTAAACCTTTTAACATTATAGTAATAACGTTTAAAGCTATACCTACATTTTTTGCAATAGCATTTGACAATGGGTTGATATCATCAACATTACTTTGTTCAGACATATTGTGATAATAAATACGACAAAAAACAATATATACCATTTAACAAATATTTCAAACCCTACCGTACTTGAAAGTTGGTAGGTTTTTTTTTATTTGTACTTCCCCAACCCCTGTAAACGCTTCCCCAACCCCTGTAAACTCTCCTAACGACTCCCAACGACTCGCACCACCACTGGCACCAATCGCACCACTCCCAACGACTCGCACCACTCCCAACGACTCGCACCACTGGATAAAATTGAAGAATTTTTTTCAACTTTTTATACTACAAATCGTGTTACAAAGTTAAGCGTCAGCTAGAATATATACACAGTAAAGGTTTGACCGTACTACAACATGAAAATTCAAAACATTGTTTTTGCGTCAAAAAAAAAAGTGACGCTTTTTAGCTATATTAGCGGGGGTATGCGTGGAAAAAGATAAAAACGCGATACGCTCAAAACCAAGATGCTATAAAGGTTTAAAACACGCACCACAACGCGCTACAACGCGCTACAACCACCCTTCACCCTTAAACCACCCTTCACCCTTAAACCATACTTTGACCTATATACCACACCACACCTGTTTTACACGCCAAAATTATTCGCTTGTGAATTGTCGTTTAGTTAGTGTACATACCATACGTTGTCGTAATGTTAGGTGTTAGGGGGTTAAATATACGCAACGTCAAGACTCGTTATAAGGGTGTTGCGAACATACGGGTGATGTTACGCATGGATGTTGCGAACATATGGGTAATGTTTTACAGGGGTATTGCAGGTACAGGGGTGTTGCAAACGTAGGGTATTGCGAATATATGGGTGATGTTTTGTAGGGGTATTACAAACATAGTGGTATTGCAAACATATGGGTATTACAAACATAGGGATATTACAAACATACTGGTATTGCAAACATGGGGGTATTGCAAACATGGGGTATTGCAAACATGGGGGTATTGCAAACATGGGGTATTGCAAACATGGGGGGTATTGCAAACATGGGGGTATTGCAAACATGGGGTATTGCAAACATAGGGGTATTGCAAACATAGGGGTATTGTTAGCCTATTCTTGCAAGAATAGGCTAAC
>NZ_JBXXZH010000172.1:0-20433 GCF_059640475.1 Calothrix sp. CBUCES-K 9914 | reverse complement strand
TCTTATTCCCCCCTTATTAAGGGGGGTTAGGGGGGATCAGTTATTGTAAATCAAACCGTTACTAACTCTTTAATAGCGGATGTTTGCTCTGGTTTTACCCATATTGTGTCTAAACCACCGCTAATTAAACGGTATTGTTGGTTAGGGTCAAGAAGAGGAAAATCTTCGCGTTTGTGCATTCCTCTGGTTTCTTGACGCTGTATACCACTGGTGTACATCCAACGAGCAGTTGCTAACATTGCCGCAGCTTCACGCGCACGCACAATTTGATTATCTGTGGTTATTTTACTGTTACGAATCTCTTGCCAAAGCTTGTTAAGTCTTTCTAGAGATTCATTTAAACCTGTAGCTGTGCGGAATAAGTTACGGTCATAAGGAAAAACTTCTGCTTGGGTTGCGGTAATTATTTCTTCTGGGAATAAGGTTTGATTTCCTGTATAAGATAATCCAACTTTTCCAACTCCTTGTGCTGGACGTTGCGATGTATCTCCTAAACTAAGTGCATAGGCAGCAGCTGATTGACCTGACCAATAACCAGAGGACATTGCCCAAGCTGCATTGTGACTACCTCCACCTGTAAACCCTCCACAGATTAATTCCCTAGTTGCAGCGTCTCCGGCAGCATATAAACCAGGAACGGAACTGGCGCAAGTATAATCTGTAATCCGAATTCCACCTGTACCACGCACTGTTCCTTCTAAACGTAGTGTAACAGGGAATCTTTGGGTGAATGGGTCTATTCCCGCGCGGTCAAACACAACAAAGAAATTTGGTTGAGACGCGCGCATCCATACTTTCGTTTCTTCATCTACACCTTGGTCAAGACGCGCGTATACTGGTTGTGTTAGTAAAGTTTTGGCAATTACAGAGCGACCGCGTTTAGAACCGGCACCTTCAATTACCGTACCATCTTCGTATGTAAAAGATGCCCAATCGTAAAAACGAGTTTTGGTGACAGAAGACCAGGCAGGAGAAATAGCATAAGCATTAGAAAATTCCATTCCAGAAAAATCGGCGCCTACTTCTGCTGCCATTAACAGCCCATCTCCTGTTAAGACATTACAACCAAGGGCTTTACTCAAAAAAGCGCAACCACCTGTTGCAATTACTACAGACCCAGAGCGGACTTGCCAACGTTCACCAGATTGACGGTTAATTCCAGCGGCTCCAGCAACAACCCCTTCTAAATCTACTAGTAATTCTAAAGCAGGACTGTTATCTAAAATTTTGACACCCGCTTTTTTTATCTTTTGTCGCATAAAGCGCATATAGTCTGGCCCTTGTAAAGAGCGATAGACTACTTGCCCATTATGGTCAGTATGAAAGTTATAGTTCCAATTTATTAAAGATTGAATATTTTCGTAGGTTCTATCTAGTACGCGCGTCATCCAGTTCCGGTCAGCAAGAAATCCTCCCATTGCTTCGCGACTAGCCATTGCAGTTTCTCGTTGTTCTGGGTCACGAGGTACGTACCAAACACCATTTCCTGAAGCTGCTGCGGCGCCACTTGTACCACAGTAACCTTTGTCTACTAAAATGACTTTTGCGCCACTGGTTGCTGCACTTAATGCCGCCCAAGTACCTGCTGGACCACCACCAATAATTAAAACATCGGCAGTTAATTTTAGGTCTGTTGATTGGTTATTCATTTAATTAGATGAAGTTTTAGGTAAATTTCTATTGCTTAATAATGGGAAATAATATGCGGACATTTCTTTAGAGGCGCCAGGTGTTCTTCCTTTGCCCCAACCTATATCTTCTCGATAGCTGCCAAGTAAACCATTTTCGATTAAAGTTTGTTCGTCTACTTCGATTAGTTCATCAGTTTGGGGAGCTACATATAATGCATCTACTGGACAATATAGTTCGCACATGAAACAAGTTTGGCAATCACTTTTACGTGCGATTTTAGGCGCCTTTCCTGGTACTTTATCAAAAACATTCGTAGGGCAGGCAGTGACGCAAAGATTACATTTTATACAGCGAGATTCACTTACTAGTTCAATCACAGTGTTACTAACTCCTTTTGTATAACGAGCTGCTCAGGTTTTACCCAAACTTTATCTAAACCACCACTAAGTATCTTATATTGCTGATTTGGGTCTAGTTGTTGGTAATCTTGGCGTTCATGCATACCACGGCTTTCTTTACGTGTAAGTGCAGAATTATACATCCATCGAGATGTTGCAACCATCGCCGCCGCTTCCCGTGCTTGCAATGCTTTGTCTTCACTTGCGGCACCGCTATATTTAACAGAGTGCCACAAATTATCTAAACGTTTTAGAGAATCTTTTAAATTATGTTCTGTGCGGAATAAATTACGGTCATAGGGTAAAACTTCAGCTTGAACGGCGCCGATAACTTCTTGAGGAGCAAAATTACTATCCGAACGAATTCCTGCTTTGCCAACTCCTTGAACTTTTCGTTCGTTTACTTTATTTCCAAGTGAGAAAGCATATTTCGCTGCATCTGAACCTGCCCAATATCCAGAAGACATTGCCCAAGCTGCATTTATACTACCACCTCCACTGCTGGCGCCTGCTACAAATTCTCGTGTTGCTGCATCTCCAACTGCGTAAAGTCCAGGGACTGAAGTCGCGCAGGAGTTATCTATAATATGAATTCCACCAGTACCTCGAACAGTTCCTTCTAAACGTAATGTTACGGGGAAGCGTTGGGTAAACGGATCAATACCAGTGCGTTCAAAAGGCAGAAAGAAATTGTGTTGGATAGTTCGCATCCATGTTCTTACTTCTTCGGGAGTTTTGTGCAAACTACAATATACAGGTTGAGTTAATAGTACTTTGGCGATAGTAGAGCGTTTTCCGAAGGCAGTATCTTCAATTTCAGTCCCATCTTCATAAGTAAATGTTGCCCAACGATAATAGGCGCCTTTTGTCACAGATGACCATGCTGGAGTTAGTCCGTAGATATTAGAAAATTCCATACCCGACATTGCAACCCCAACTTCTGCTGCCATTAAATAACCATCCCCAGTTAGGACATTACAGCCTAAAGCTTTGCTTAAGAAAGCACAACCACCTGTTGCAATAATTACAGATGCTGCTTTGACTCGCCATTTTCCACCATCTTGGCGCCTAATTCCACAAGCTCCAGCAACTGCACCCTCTAAATCTATTAATAATTCTAAGGCTGGAGAGTGGTCGAGAATTTGTACACCAGCTTTTTTAATTTGCTTACGCATCAGACGCATATACTCGGCGCCTTGATGGAGTGAAGGATAATAAGGTTGACCTTGCTGGTCTAATGAAAAAGGATAACCCCAATTTCCTAACTGATACAAATTTGTATGAGTTTGCTCTAAAACTCTTTCCATCCAAGAAAGTTCTGATAAAAACCCTCCTACCCTTTGCCGCTTGGCTATTTCTTGCGCGCGTTGTTCCTCATTTGGTTCAAACCATACAGTAGTACCAGCAGCAGCCGTTGAACCACTGGCGCCGCAGTAGCCTTTATCTACCAAAACTACTTTAGCTCCAGAAGAAGCCGCACTTAAAGCTGCCCATGCACCTGCTGGACCTCCACCAATAACTAGAACATCTGTCTGTAAATCTAAGTCAGAAGGATTGTTAGATTGTTGCTCTAAAATTAATTGATTCACGCTCACAAGCCTCACTCCCTAGCTAAAAAGCTTAATATTTTGATATCTAATATCTACGCTGGCTATGCAAACTACTGTTTATCGACCAATTAAATGGTGATTTATATAGCAGTATTGCATAACCCTTGGTGAAAGTTCAAGCCTTTCGTAACTAAAGTATACGATTATCTAATTTTATGAGACACTAATTGTTTGATAATCTAAATATATTGATACTCCAACGTCCGCCCTTGTGTTGGAAAATAAGTATATTTATTGACCACAGAGACACAGAGGGCACCTAGGAGACGCGATTCATCGCGTCTCCTAGGTGCCTGTGCGTTGCATATAATTATCTTTAGCACTTGATTCGTTACTGTTTATTTTAATTACTGGGGCTGTTTTACTGGTGGTTATGATTTTTATCTTCTTTTTACTGGGTTTATTTACCATATGCCCCAGTCAAAGATCAACTGTCAATATTAATACATTTTTATTTCATAATGTACGTAGTATTCGCAAAAAAGACGCTGTTTTACTATAATTAAAATGCATCTTCAGTTTGTTTTTATACTATTTTAGTACAGACGAGGTGCCTTTGTAGCGCGCGTCAACTGGCAACGGATACAACGGATGTAACGGATAGGTAGTTAAAAATATGGGTGTGCTTATTTGTTACGAATAGCTTATCCGTTACCAAAGCCATTATATTTAACCCACACTTGGCACAAAAGGCGCCTTCCTTAAAGAGTTGAAAACCTGTATATAATTTTTTACTCAACAGCATAAGGAGTAAATTGACGTTTGAAAGGAGAATAAAAACCAATAACAATATTTGATGGAGGTACACCCTTTTCAACTAACCTCTCAGGAACAAGTTCTTCAGTACCATTGTATTGAATCCATATTTTACCTTGAATAATATCAAAGTGCATTATGGGACTAAATACCCGTTTATCTCCTTCCCAACCAACAAAAGATAGTTGATAATGGTCATTTTCTGAATCAAAAATTAGTTGTGGTTTGACTGTATCAGCATCAATACTAATGTATGCATGTTCGCTCAAAAGCTGTTTGATTACTTGCCGATACTTGTCTATCTTATCCATTGCAAGATTTCCTCATTGGTATTTATACATGTTACAGAACCTTACGTGGCGCCCCATTAACACGCAATTCTGGTAATCTTTTTTATAACGGTATCTCTACCGACAAACAGTATTAAGTACAAAGGAACATTTACTTTGACAGACATTCAATTACTTGCTCTAATAGCGGTTTTCTTGATGGCAAGTGTTATCAGCGTTATAACTGGTAGTACTTCACTAATTACTGTACCTGTAATGCTCTACTTTGGGATTGAGCCGCGCGTAGCTCTTGCTACTAATATGTTTGCACTAACATTAATGAGCATTGGGGGGACATTGCCTTTTATTGGTAAAGGAGTTATTGACTATAAGCGCTTGCCATTGTTGATAGTTCTAACTTTGATATCGTCAATTTTAGGCGCCTCGCTTGTTTTAGTTATACCGTCAAAATCAATGCCGTTGATTATCTCTATTTCAATGATTGTAGTTGCTGTGTTGTCTGTTGTTAACCGAAATGCTGGACTGGCGCCATCTCAAATCATACCTTCAAAGGTTGCAGAAATTGCTGGCTATATAGCTACATTCCTGCTTGGGATTTACGGTGGCTTTTTTAGTGGGGGTTACGTAACTTTGTTGACGGCAGCTTATATAATGCTATTTGGGATGACATTTGTTCAAGCAATAGCCACGACTAAATTTATCAATATTTTCTCTTCACTCTCTGCTACTGTGATTTTTATAGCACAAGGTGTTGTTGATTATAAACTAGGTATAATTCTTGGTCTGGCTATGTTTATCGGTGGAATTGTTGGAGGAAATATTAGCCTGAGCTTGAGTAATTCATGGCTACAGCGTATTTATTTGACTGTTGTAGGTATTCTCGCGTTTACAACGCTTCGCAAATCTTTACAAACAAATAATTCTAATAATTAAGTAAAAATAGTGGTTATACGTCTACGCCAAACTGAAGAAGTTGATCTTGATTATATTCTAAGTGCTGAAAACAATGAGGAAAACCGTCAGTACATAATTCCCTGGCCACGCGAAAAACATTTACAAGCAATGAATACTCCTGATATTCTTCATCTGATTGTGCAAAAGTAAGCAAGAGTTGGTTATGCTATTTTAGCTGGTTTAACTAATGTAAATAATACGATTGAATTGCGTAGAATCGTTATTAAAGAAAAAGGCAAAGGTTATGGAAAGCAACAATAGGAATGATTAAGGAGTTAGCATTCAATAATTATAGGGCACACCGATTGTGGCTAGATGTAAAATTGCAAAATTTTCGCGAATGTAGAGACGCGACATGTCGCGTCTCTACACGCCTGTTTTTATTAAATGATGGGTGCCACCCCTGATTCGCCATTGGTATCCTACGAGGAGAGGGGAGTATATTTTTCCCCAATAAGACAAACGGGGCACCGTTTGTTGTATGATAAATCATAGAAGCAAGGCAAGTAAGGGAAAGCTGCTGCGTAATTAAAATGCCATGCCTAAAAAATTAGAGAGTTAAAATTTATTCGGTTTTCACTACCATTTATTCCGGTAAACCGAACAAAGATAGAACAGTGCGAATCAACACGTATGACTAAGATGAAAAAACTTGTAGCAGTAACCCAATTAAAAATTACATGTAGAGACGTTACATGTAACGTCTCTACAAGGTTTTGGATATTATATCATCTGCGGTAACTGACCGGAATGCATCTGATCAATAAGGGTAAGGTGGGCGCCCTACGCAAAAACATTAATAAGAGTGTTGGGTTACTATTGCCTTCACCCAACCTACAATCAAATTAGATTAAGCGCAAAGCAAAGTTGTCCAAGTTTTGATTCCGACAATACCATCAGTTTGCATATTATTTGCTTTGTAAATATTCAGAATTTTCAAAATTTAATAAAATGTAAAAAAGACATATA
This sequence comes from Calothrix sp. CBUCES-K 9914, assembly GCF_059640475.1. Classification (NCBI taxonomy): domain Bacteria; kingdom Bacillati; phylum Cyanobacteriota; class Cyanophyceae; order Nostocales; family Calotrichaceae; genus Calothrix; species Calothrix sp. CBUCES-K 9914. Next base: position 13,824 of record NZ_JBXXZH010000172.1, on the reverse strand, counting down.
AATTTAATTGAAATTGTAATTAATACTTTCATTTGAAAAAGCATATACAACGACATATAAAATAATTTAATTAATTGGGAATGTAGGGTGCGTTACTGCTAGAAAAATCTGCACTTAAATGAAAATATTTCTAGTAACGCACCATCAGTAATTAAAAAATATTCGTTTTAATCTCCCTGACCGCGCGCAACGGGAAGGGAGAGGTAAAAATAAAGCTTGACATATCCACTCAAAAAGAGTAATACTAGATTCCAGTAGTAAATTACAAAGATTATGTTTACCAAGCAGCTACCCCTACAAGTAACTTCTAGCCATCGACTAGGGCTAGGGCTACTACTATGCCTTGGTTAAGTAATTACTGAAAGTTTTGCACATCTGAATAGTACTTGCATTGGAGACACATATGTTATTTCATCAATCGCTGAAGGTATTGCTGCGACTAATTACGGGTTGCCAGGTTTGGTCTTGGTGGCAGCCTGACAGCCCTAATTGTATAACATTCGCCACAAAGCCTTGTAACTACAGAAATTATCAACAAAGGAATTCACGGTGTTAATTAATCCTGCATCTAAATATCGTCCATTTGCTCCCATTAACTTACCAAACCGCGCGTGGGTTAATCAAACAATAACTAAAAGTCCCATTTGGTTAAGCACAGACTTACGCGATGGCAACCAAGCATTGATTGAACCAATGGATATTACGCGCAAGTTGCGTTTGTTCAATCTGTTGATACGTATAGGTTTCAAAGAAATCGAAGTTGGTTTTCCTTCTGCTTCACAGACTGAGTTTGATTTTATTCGACACTTGATAGAACAGCAATTGATACCTGATGATGTCGCAATTCAGGTATTAACTCCCGCGCGCGAAGAATTAATACGTCGCACTTTTGAATCGTTACAAGGCGCCAAAAATGCAATCGTACATCTATATAATGCGACATCACCAGTATTTCGGCGTACTGTTTTTGGTTTAGACCGTGCAGGAACAATTAATTTAGCAACGGTTGCAGCAAGTTTATTTAACGAACTTGCTGCACAGCAACCAGAAACTAACTGGCAGTTTCAATATTCACCAGAAACTTTTACAGCTACCGAACTCGATTTTGCAAAAGATATATGCGATGCTGTCTTGGATGTCTGGCAACCAACACCGCAGCACAAAGCAATTATTAATTTACCTGCAACGGTAGAAGTTTCAACACCAAATGTATTCGCCGACCAAGTAGAATGGATGCACCGTAACTTAAGGCGCCGTGATAGTTTAATATTGTGCGTTCATACTCATAACGATAGAGGTTGTGGTATTGCTGCTGCTGAACTCGCACAAATGGCAGGCGCCGAACGAGTTGAGGGATGTTTGTTTGGTAACGGTGAACGTACTGGTAATGTTGATTTGGTAACGTTGGTATTGAATCTCTACACTCAGGGTATACATCCAGGTTTGGATTTTTCCAATATTGATGAAGTCGCGCGTATAGCAGCTGAATGTACGCAACTGCCAATACATCCGCGTCATCCTTATGTCGGTGACTTAGTATTTACAGCGTTTTCAGGGTCACACCAAGATGCAATTAGAAAGGGGTTTGCAGTGCAGGCGCCTGATAAAATCTGGGAAGTGCCTTATTTACCGCTTGACCCTGCTGATGTTGGTCGGACATATGAGTCTGTAGTACGAGTAAATAGTCAATCAGGAAAAGGTGGGATCACATTTTTACTCGAACGTGATTTTGGTATTACCTTACCTCGACGGTTACAAATCGAATTTAGTCGAGTTGTACAGCGAGTTATGGATACTAGCGGAAAGGAATTATCTTCTCAGGATTTATGGCAGTTGTTTGAAGAAGAGTATTTGCATGGTGAGACTGCATTAAGGTATGTGTCGCATCAAGTTTATACTGCTGATGATAGTACACAAATGCTGTCTGCGAAGTTGCAGGTTGATGGGGAAGTTATTGAGATTTGCGGTAAAGGTAATGGACCTATTGATGCTTTTGTCAATGCTTTGGGTACAGGAGTGCAGATTCTTCACTATGAAGAGCATTCACGCAACTTAGGCAGTAATGCTGATGCTGTAGCGTATGTAGAAATGAGTGGTGATTTTATTAACGGGGGTTTATACGGTGTTGGGATCAACTCGAATATTGTCACTGCTTCAATACTGGCAATTATTAGTGGTGTAAACCGCGCGTTAAAATCTGTTGATGGTGAGGTAAGGATTCAGCAGTTGATGAAGTTGAAAGATTATGCGTCTGTAGTGAGGGGTTAAGTTACGAACCACAAAGGACACAAAGGACACAAAGGAAGAGGAAGAGTTTTTCTCTTATCTTTGCTTTCTTTGCGCTCTTTGCGGTTCGTTTCTTCTTTAACCATAATGTTGGAGATGGCGCCGATTAACACGAATTTCTGTTTGTTTGAGAACCAGTAAGGAAAATTTTATAAAGAAGTATGCTGAAAACCCCGCCTTTTAAGACGAACGGCGCCACAAATTTATCTTTTCTTTATATAAATCGACAAAGACTACTGCATAAAAGCTGAATTACAAACTTATAGCTAAGTAGTCATGCTTCAGTTGATATTAACACTGCTCAAAGAAACGCGGTTTCTTGTAGCTTGACTTGTAAATTTACTTTTGCTTCTAGGATTAATCAAGATGAAAATTAAGCATTATTATCAAGTTTCAAGTTTATTAATCGCAGGATTGGTATTATCGAATTTTGGAACTGTTTCTGCTTCTATTAATAGCTCTCAAACATTGCAGCAACTTAACAGCAATACTGTAGGCGCCCCCCTGAACGGTTACCAAAAAATTGCAGCTAACCCAGAAGACTGTATTGCCTTCAACCCGAATAATACTGCTGTCAAGCAAGTCAACGGTAGCTGGAAAATAGTTGAGAATGGGAATCACTGGATGTTTGACTTTGGCGCCAAAAAAGACGAAGCAACACGCGCATTCCAAGTTATCAAGCAATACGGAGTGAACAAATCCTGCTTCGTTGGGCGCCCGCAACCATCATTTAAATATCTACTTAAAAATGATAATGCCCCAGTTGGCGCCATTAGAGGAGAAGATTGTGTGGCATTCAACCCAGGAACAACAACCTTAAGCAAAATCAATAACCGTTGGAAAATTGTAGATGGTAGTCACTGGATGTTTGACTTCAACACCAATGAAGCAGAAGCCCAACAATCCTTAGAGATTATTAAAAAATATAAGTTCACCCGTTCCTGCTTCGTTGGTAGACCTGACCCTAGCTTTACCTACTTGCGTAAATAAAGTACCATCAACCAATAATACTGCCAGGAATTGCAAATCCCTGGCAATTTAAATATTCACCGGAAACGTTTAAGGACTTACAAAAATTAAATTAACCATTAATGAGTGGGGTGGGCATCCTCGCCATGAGCGATTCGCATAAAACCATTTGATTAAGAAGGAAATAAGCTATGAACAAAGGCGCAATACAGCACGTAAAACGATGCATGAGCCAAAACCTTGCGAAGCAGTTCTAGGAAATAATCAAGCTCCCAATACTCCAAAGTTACCGTCGTCCCTAGTTGTAGAAGTTCCCATTCATCAATAAGATTAATCACGCTTGACATCCAGATGCTACAACACGCGGCAGGAGTGTAGATATAGGTGCTTTTTCAACAAGCTCAAAACTCCCATCGTTATTTTTAACCCAACCTTGTGCTTCAACGATTGCGTTTAGCACTTTGTTAGGAACTGCATTTAATACATTAGTATTGCTAGTGTCTAAAGTTGCTAATCTAGTGTTGTTAGTTGTACCAGGTAATGGTTCAAGAGGGCTGGGCGGTAAACTGCCACGTCCTTTAATGATGAATTCTCCTAACGGTTTGGCGCCTGGTTGTCTTGGACAAATTTGAGCAACTCGACGTGTAGCATCAACAACTTCTTCAGGTAATTCGATTAACCCTTGTGCAGGTTCAACATCAGGGTCACTAATAGAGATTTGTCCTTGAACACCACGGTCGGAACTTGCAGTGATATCGCTAGTTAATGGAGATTCAATTGCGCGCGGTTCAATACCGAAAATACCTTGCGTGCGGATATTTACGTTACCACCTCTACCTGTGAAAGCATTAGCTGTTATATCACTGTTTTCGTTGGGGACAGCGACTATAAAATTAGAATTGATATCAATGTTTCCTCCATCACCAGCAAGTTGTTCTGTACCTGCGTTTGTTGAGATTTGGGCGCCTCTTAGTAGTAAAAGTAAATCACTATTTAGGTAAATATTACCGCCGTTACCGGATGCAGAATTGGCGTTGAGTCTGCCTTTGTTATCTAAAGTGATTTTTGAGGTAGTGACAATGATGTCTCCAGCAGCCCCCGTCGGACTTTCGGAATTAACGAGCAATCCACTGATATATTCAGAACTTTTACCAGAAATGGTAACATTAGCAGCATTAACTTTTATTGTGCCTGCATTGCCTTGCCCATAAGTGCTAGCCAGCAGTTGGGCACCATTGGTAAGAGAAAATTGAGGTGTTGTAATTTGAATATTGCCCCCATTGCCTTTGATCGCGTTACGTTGTTCCAGGCTATTAGAAACATCTCCTACAGAACTAAAGATAGCACTGGGGAAAATTTCACCATTAGTATTTGTGTAACTATCATCTAAGGAAACACTATTGGTTGCATTGATAATTACATTCCCTGCATTTCCTCGTGCTAATGTACTAGCTGTCAATTGAGCGCCATTCCTAAGAGAAAGTTGAGGTGTTGTAATTTGAATATTGCCCCCATTGCCTTTAATCACATTACGTTGTTCCGGGCTATCAGAAACACTGTTTACAGTACTAAATATAGCAGTATTAATGCCATCTAAGAAAACACTCTTGGTAACATTAATAATTACATTCCCTGCATCACCTTGCCCAAAGGTGCTAACTAATAATTGAGCGCCGCCATTGGTAAGAGAAAGGGAATTAGAAGATAAAGTAATGTTACCTCCATTGCCTATTCCTTCTCGTTGAACAATATTAGCGATACCACTTCCATTCCCATCAATCTTTATATCGCCAGTTGCATTAACTGTAATATCGCCAGCCTTTGCCCCAACAAACCCCAATCCTTGTGCAATACCAGCAATCAAAGTACTGGTGCCAGTAATGTTTAGATTACTAACATTAACAATAATGCTGCCACCACTACTAGCAGAAACATTTACATTAGCACCCTTGATTAGAGATACATCTGCTCTAGTACTTTCAGATGGAAAACTCAAACTGATATTATTGCCATCTACACCAAGTCCTACTGTTCCAGTCGCAGCCAATCCTCCTAACTCGACTCGTCCACCATAGGCTCTTAATCTTCCGCCATCCATCTGAATATTACTACCTACTAACAGCAAACTCTTACCATCTGGAACACGTAGCCCTGATGTATTTCTGCCTGTTGGTGCTATTCCGGCTGGCGCTGTTGAATTGTTTTGAATCGATACATTAGCAGCTATTTGATTGTAAAACAAGGCGGAAGGACTAACTGTTAGCAACACAGGGTTATTTGGCTCACTAGCACTGAAAAACTCAATGTTTCCAAATTGAATTGCATTTGCTGTCGTTCCTACGAACGAACCACCAATATTTAAACTAGCATTCTGTCCAAAGATAATCCCCAAAGGGTTAATCAAAAATAGATTAGCTGTACCATTAGCTTTGATTAATCCATCAATATTCGAGACTGACCTACCTGTTACTCTACTGAAAATGTTCTGAATATCAGCAGCATTATTGAAAAACGAAGTGCCGCCAGTAGGAACAGAAAACTCCCGAAAGCTGTGAAACAAGTTGCTGCCTGCTTGGGTTCCTCCTGTGATATTAAAGGTGTTGCCATCTTGTGTGACGATGGAATTATTTGGAAGAGTGCCATCAGGGGTAATCTGGGCATGAACGCAATTAGCAGAAAAAGCAATCATCGCACTTCCCATCAAAATTCTTAAAAACCAACGATTAGCCATCACAGATGTAACACCTTTCATGCTTTGTAGCAGTTGCACTATGATCTCAGTTAACCATAATTATGGCTCTTGCGTACTTAGCGTGCTAAAATCGTGTAAAAATAAGCTTAAAACAATTGCTGGGCTTGTCTTACAGCCATTTCTTTGAACGAGGAGAACTTCATGCAAAAGGCAGCGACATCCGTTATTATGCTGCAAGCGAGTAAGCTAGAACCAAAATTATGATTTTATTGATTAGATATAAGGTCTGTGATGGCGCCGGGTTCAATCTATCCAAATAGTGAATTGATTTATGAACTTACGATGAAACAACCTCTCTCTGGAGAAAGATTTAGCCGATAAGCTAGATGAAGTAAAAATAAAATGTCAAATGTAACAATAATTGTATCCAATGAAACTAAATTTCTTTACAAAACGTCTTTCCGTACTAGGACGTTGGATAGCTACAACTTTATTTTGTGTATCAGCATTCACATTTGTTTGGCAGGGTACATATTTATCAAACACCTCAGCATTCGCTTCTCCTGCTTCAATCTTAATCGCAACATCAGATGCAGGCGATAATGTTAAGTATAAAACTAGTGAAGACGCTGGACGAGCTAAAGGTTTTGTTGAAAATACAAAAGATTTCGTCAAGGATGCCGCAAAGAGCAACGCTTCCAAAGTTGATAACGCAACAGATGACGATAGCGCTGTAGCACGTAAAGCCAAAAATGATGCAGCTACAATTCAGAAAAGAGCAGAGGAAGACGCATCTCGGACTGAAAAGGCTATTGACGATACAAAGAATGCAGTTCAACGCACTGTTGACAACATCAAAGACGCTTTTACTAAATAGTACTCTGTATCATTAATTCAGGATATAGGTGTAGCATAGGCATCTTGCCTGTGCTACATCTTAAGTGAGATTGTTTAACCTATTGAATTTTAAATTACTCGAGTTTAGACTAGTTATCAATTGACTGGCTTATCTCAGGTATCAAGCGACTTAAGAGAAATGATCTTTGATATTTTATTAGCTCCTCCTGTATCTGATTTTTTACAACTTTCTGCTTACACGGTTTCTCTAGTTGAAACTGTTCCCATTATTTCACTTCAGCCCATGCTTATTGGAATGAGTCAGGTCAGGACTTAGAGGGTATTTATAAATAAAAGATTAAATCAAGAAATTATGTTAAAAGGATTAGATTTCATAGTAAAATCCCTTCTTTTCTTCCTTTGCGTCCTTTGCGTCCTTTGTGGTTCGTTAAATAAACATCATTATTTACAAATCAATTAGGACTGCTATATAAACTATTTTGCACTAGGGTGTAGGTATAGATGTAGGTGTAGGTGTAGGTGTAGGTGTAGGTGTAGGTGTAGGTGTAGGTGTAGGTGTAGGTGTAGGTGCCACAGTTGGTGTAGGCGTAGATGTTGGAGTTGGTGTTACAGTTGGAGTTGGAGTTGGAGATGGCGCCACAGGGTTAGTAGCAGAAATATTAAGCGCATAACCTAATTCATCTGAACCAGAAGAAGCTACAACAAACTCATAAAATCCACTTTCGGGCAATGTTAGCGATAAACTACGCTTTGTTGAGTCTTCTAAAAATCTTTGACTACCGCTTGGTGAATACGCTGATAATAAAACTTTGCTGTTTGCATTCAGTTTTAGTTCTAACTTTTGATCTTTATCAAGGTCAGCAATAAATACTCTACCATCACCGGGTTTGAGAGTACCACCTGAAGAAGTACTTGTGGCGCCATTAGCAAATGTAAGTTTTCTAAATGCACTACCAGCTAAAATAGCAGTAAGTTTATCGTTGACAAATCCTTGCCAAACTTGTCCAATAGGTTGGTCGATAAAGTTTTTACCGCGCTGTTCTGGAAATTGGCGATAAAATGCAGCGTCTCCTAAATCGTACAGCGAACGACTACCAACATTAATTTTATTCACCTCAACTTTCCAGCGGTCACGTTCTGCAGCAGTAAAAGTACCGAGTTTTTGACGTGAGTCTGTGCTTAACGGGGAAAGCTTTTCTAAAACGCTTGCAGCTGTCTCATCCCATTTTGTGCGTAAAGCTGCATCGGATGGAGCATCACTCAATGAACGTCCCTTTTGGCTAGGATTTTTATCCCAAAAAACTTGATTGACTAAATTTACATAGAAATTAAAGTCTATACCTAATAGAGTGCGCCGCGTTTTTAATTTTTCTTTTCTTGCTCTTTCTTCGGGTGAGTAGTTAGCGTTGGGGTCAGTAGGTTGGTTATTTGTAGGAGTGGGAGTAGCTGTTGATGCTGCACCACCGTTAGATATATCAGAACCAATCAAATTCTTAGCGCCCCATACCCCAGTACCAATAACTCCAGCAGTAATAACCAATGCAATGGCAACTTTTCCAGGTGTCCACCAGGGTTTAGGAATGTCCGTTGGGGAATTAGGAATTGAAGTATTTGTAGTTTTTTGCGCTTCCCGTCTTTGAGTTGGGATACCAGGAGAAACAGCAACAGTAGCAGAAGTACTTTCTTGTTGTGGTGGTAACTGTGTTGATGGAAACTCGGTAGCTGGATATTGTGTGGCAGGATAATTAACAGGTGAATTTAGTGCTAACATCACTTGTTTTGCATTTTGATACCGTTCACCAGGAACAGGCGCCAGCATTCTATCGAGTATTTGCCCAAAATTGGGAGTTAAATCAACTTCCCGGCGCCACTGCCAAGTTATATTGTAATTATCTATAAGTTCCTGTGGCTGTCTTCCTGTAAGTAATACTAATACCGAAACTGCCAACGCATATAAATCACTATGGGGTTCAACAATACCCGTTTGCATTTGCTCAGGAGGAGCATAGCCAATTTTACCTAGCAGCGTTGCAGGAGCAGAAGGTACATTCTCACCAGCTTGATAATACTGCGAAGCAACAGCAGCAACTACTTGTTTAACACCACCAAAATCTATAAGTACAGGTAACTGGTCTAAAGAGCGTAAAATTAAATTATCGGGAGAGATATCACGGTGAATCACACCCATTGAGTGAACATAATCTAAAACAGGTAAGATTTGCTGTAATAAATGCTTGACTTCTGTCTCACTAAACCGCATCCCAGAACTTAAACGCGCGTCGAGTAACGAACGATAAGTTTGCCCCTCAACATAATCTTGAACTATAAATAAATATTCTTTACCACCGAAGTTACTGCGGAAAAGTTCACGAAAACGTGGAATTTGCGGATGCTGGAGTCTATATAGAACCGTAGCTTCGCGCTGAAACAGTTCTTCAGCTTTTTGGAGAACGTAAGCAGTTTGTACTTGTGGTGAGAACTCCTTGATCACACAGAGTTCACGAAAGCGGTTTATATCCTCAGCTAAGTAAGTTTTTCCAAACCCACCTTGACCAATTTGTCGTACAACTAAATAGCGTTCTCCCAAAGCTACCCCAGGTTGAATACTTAGCTGCACTCCCGTTTCCATTTTTTCTCCGCAGTGCAGGCAAAATTTGCTACCTGCTGGGTTTTCGTGTCCTTTGGAACAATACATATAAATTTAATAGTTAAAAGTGCTGAGTGCTGAGTGCTGAGTATTGAGGAACAGAGTTAAGAGGTAGAGTGCGTGACGCCATAACAATCATAAAATAAAACCCATGAACTAGTAACGTCACGCACCTTACGAGTTAAGAGTTGAAAGTTATAGCAATTATATTTATAACTTATAACTTTACACTCAGCACTCAGCACTCATTACTCAGCACTATTTTGATTCCAGTTTACTCACCTTGTCTGCTGCAATTGCATACCAAATTTGACCAAATGTCGGTTGGTTGAGTTTCCCACTTCGTTGTCCAGGGAACAAGTCATCAAATTTACGGTTAGTATCGGTATTAAGTTGTGTGATTGTATAGTTACCAAATTCACGAGCGTTTGCTCTTTGCTCCCAATTTTGGTAATCTTGCCCTCCATAGCTTCCGAGTTTTTGACGCGCTTTGCTACTGAGTTTAGCTTGTTCTAATTTATCTAGTAAATCTTGCCCAATACTTATCCATTGTTGACGTAACGCTTCATCTTCGGCGCCAGTACCTAAATTTTTACCTCGTAATTGTGGGTTTCTGGAATAAAAAATAAAATTAACAGTTTGGGTAAAGAAACCTTCGGAAATTTGTAAAGACGCGCGACGACTCGCTATATTACCATTACGTTTGCCGTCATTACTTGGAGTGCTTGGAGTGGTTTCGGAAGAAGAATCTGAATTTCCACCAGGTAAACTAGGTAAGGAAATGTTCGGCAGTGAAATAGATGATACACCTTTGACTACCGCATTAACTATACCCCAAGTTCCTGCACAAACTAAAACTATTACTGTTGTTGTTACAGCGCTAACAGCAAATGGACGCATCCATACTGGTAACGGCAACGCTTGAACAGCCATTTGTGTTTTAGAATGCAAGTTACCTGCCCGTCGTGCTGGCGCCGCAATCATTGTTTTAATTTTTGTAACGTTAGTATTGACTTTATTCACAGCAGGTGTGTGTGCAAGTGAGAGTTTCTGTAAATCTTTTATAACTTGTTCAGCGTTTTGATATCGGTCGCTTGGTTTATATGCGACCATTTTCTTTAATATTTTTTCTAATCCCTGGCTGACTTTTATATCTGTACCCCAACGCCAAGTTCCTTGGTAGCTATCGTAGAGGTTTTGTGGTTCTTTTCCGGTGAGAAGCACTAAAGTGCTTACAACGAGTGAATATAAATCACTGGAAGGAAAAGCTTTACCTTGACGCAGTTGTTCTTCGGGTGCGTAACCTTTTTTGCCCAACAACGTCCGGTTGGCGCCTAGTTGAGTCATCCAAAACCCTTGGGAAGCAGGAATTTGCTTAACTCCACCAAAGTCAATTAGTACAGGTAGATTATCTGAGGAACGTAAGATTATATTATCAGGAGAAATATCTCGATGAATTACATTTTGAGAATGGATGTAACTCAAGACAGGTAACATTTGCTTAAGCAGTGAAATAATTTCCTCTTCGCTGAAAAGATTTTGTCCATAAGCAACACGCTTATCTAATAAATCCCAGTAAGTGTCACCCTCAATATAATCTTGCACCAAGAAGAAAAAATCCTTTTGTCCAAACTTTGTAGAGAGTGAAGCGTGAAATTTAGGAATTTGCGGATGTTGCAGTTTCTTCAGAACATTTGCTTCGCGTTCAAACAATTCTTTTGCTTTTTGGATATCCTCTGGTTTTTCTACCTGGGGTGCAAACTCCTTGAGTACACACATTTGGTTTGACTGTGAATCCTCAGCCAAATAAGTACGTCCAAACCCACCTTGCCCCAACTGTCGTAAAATTTTATAGCGGCCAATAATAATCTCCCCTTGCGGTAGTGGCAAAGACTCGCCGCATTGGATACAAAAACGATTACCTGTAGTATTCGCGTGTTGTTTGCTGCAATAGATGTGCATAGCGCAGTAAGGACATTAAGGGGGGTTTTTAGTAAATTGCTACAACGTTAAACGTCGCTATTACGGAAATATCACTTTTTAACCTAAAATTATTACATTGACAACTATGATTAATCCAGAAGAAAAAAAACAGTACGCACAGCGGGCATTTTTAGATTTTTTAAATACCCCCTTAGATACTCGACTTCAGCAGCATTGTGACATCGATCCAACATTGGAAGCTTTAAAGCTATTCAATAATGTCGCCGCAACCGTTCCCGCATACAAGACCTTCTTATCACAAAACGGGATTAATCCTAGCAGTATTCAAACCTACATCGATTTTCAAGCGCTTCCACCCTTAACAAAGCAAAACTACCTACAAAAACATTCTCTACCTGATTTGTGTCGTTACGGACAAATTGAAACTAGCGACATGATAGCAGCGTCGTCTGGTTCAACAGGTAAACCAACGTATTGGTGTAGGTTTTTTGCTGACGAGTTAGAAATTACAACACGCTTCGAGCAAATCTTTCACGATAGCTTTTTTGCAGATACCCGTCGCACTCTCGCAGTTATTTGTTTTACCCTCGGTACTTGGGTAGGTGGAATGTTCACAACTAATTGCTGTCGATACTTGGCAATGAAAGGTTATCCAATTACAGTTATTACTCCCGGTAATAATAAAGAAGAAATATTACGTGTTGTCTCGGAACTCGGCGCCAATTTTGAGCAAGTAGTTTTATTAGGGTATCCACCATTCCTCAAAGACGTGATTGATACTGGGATTGCGCGCGGTATTGAGTGGCGCCAGTACAACATTAAACTAGTAACAGCAGGAGAAGTATTCAGCGAAGAATGGCGAAGTTTAGTAGCAGAAAGAATAGGTTCACAAAACCCCTGCTATGATTTCGCATCATTATATGGAACTGCTGATGCAGGGGTATTGGGTAATGAGACACCGCTATCTATATGTATTAGAAGATTTTTAGCAGAGACACCTGAAGCAGCGCGCGCTTTATTTGGAGAGTCACGTTTACCTACACTTGTACAATATGACCCAATTAGTCGCTTTTTTGAAGTAGAAGACGGCGCCTTGCTTTTTTCTGGGGATAATGGGATTCCCTTAATTAGGTATAATATTCTAGATAACGGTGGCATAATTACATACGATGCCATGCTTGAGTTTTTGCAGGGATGGGGATTCAATGTGGCACAGGCATCTTGCCTGTGCAGTGATAGAGGCATCAGAAACCTACCATTTGTATACGTATTCGGACGTTCCAACTTTACAGTCTCATACTTCGGCGCCAACATATACCCAGAAAACGTCACAGTAGGTTTAGAAGTACCAGAAATAAGAGAATGGGTAACAGGTAAATTCGTCTTACAAGTAATTGAAGATAGCGATAAAAATAGACATTTAACAGTTACCGTAGAACTGGCGCCAAATATCGAAGAAAGCGAAAATAAAAAACAAGCAATAACAACATCTATATTGACACAACTAAGGCGCCTTAACAGCGAATTTGCAAACTATGTACCTGCAGAATATCAGGCGCCGGAGATTAATTTAAAATTACATGGTGATGCTGAATATTTTCCTGTGGGTGTGAAACATAGATATACGCGCGCTTCTTGATCCCCCCCAACCCCCCTGCGTGGAAGGGGGGATCATCATGGGCTATTTTTATGAACCTAACAATACCAACATTCGTTTTCAAAATACACGTGCGTAGCTTATAGTAGGGTTTGCTGAAAAAGAGGAAAAAACAGGCGCCATCAGATTATCAGACTAAAGAAATATATCCAGATGCAAGAGAAGAAGGTAATATTACCTAAAATCTTTGCATCTACGTGACTAGCACTCAAGTGTGCTTATTAGTAACCATGTACCGAAAACAGGAGCAGCCTCCAATTCTACCTGAAAACTTTCAACTTCCATTTGAGGGGAAGCTAAGAGAAGATAATCGTTGGGTAATCATGGCTTCTTTAATGCCTTGGAAAGAATTTGAGGACGAGTATTCAACTTCATTATCTATAGAAATGGGGGCGCCTGCAAAGCCGTTCCGGATGGCATTGGGGGCATTAATAATCAAAGAAAAATTAGGCATAAGTGATAGATAAACTGTAGAGCAAATAAAGGAAAACCCTTATCTAAAATACTTTATAGGAATGTCATCTTATAGTAATGAAGCGCCATTTGATGCATCAATGTTAGTCCATTTTAGAGAAAGAATTAGTGTAGAACTAGTCAACAAAGTAAATCAAGAAACAGTAAAGAAGATGTTAGATGCTGCATCTTCAATTGATACTGAAAAAAAAAGAACTATCAGAAAAAGAAATAAGTGAGCTAAAAAATCTTGGGAAATTAGTTCTGGCACAATCTAAGGTATTTAGTATCTAATCAGAACAATATTACTAAGCGCGT
>NZ_JBXXZH010000171.1:0-20767 GCF_059640475.1 Calothrix sp. CBUCES-K 9914 | reverse complement strand
AAGGGATCCCTTCACACTGCTGGCCAGCACAGTGGTGAAGCAAGTCATTGGTGCTGCTGTGAGGACATGCATATGCACGCCTACGTTTGCTCAAGCAGCAATGTATGGTAAAGACAAGCTCTGCTAAGGTATACCGCTGGCCTCTTGATGGTTTCTCAATGCCTTTTTTAACGCCTTCGTAACACCTTCGCATAAGTGTTCAGAAACCCTGCAAGCCTTCGTATACTTTGAGAAGCCAGGCCCTGCTCCCATGCACCTTCTTATACGCGTATATGAAACATTATGCGAAGGTGATACGAAGACGCGTGTCGGTGCAGTGGTAGAAAGCGCAGCGGCGGGCTGGTGCCCAGACGACGCCTGTCTTGTACGCCAGCACGGTGTCACCAGAGCTGAACCCCTGGATGCCAAAAACGCTGCATCGACAGCATCATTGACCCCCACTACAGCAACAACAGTGATGAAAAGCAGAGCAGAACAATCTTCCAGCAGGCGCTGGCGTCAGGCAGCAAAAGAGGGCAGCTGCCTGCTGTGTGTTGCATGCCTCTTTTGCTGCCTGACGCCAGCGCCTGCTGGTAGATTGTCCTGCTCTGCTTTTCATCACTGCAGCAGCTAGCACTGCACTGCAGCTGAGCTGTCCCTGTACTGAGCTGTCAGTAAGCAGCACCCCCAACCAGCAGCAATCCCCCCTGTGTGCAGCAGAGCACCGGTGCTGGCGGTGATGGTGCAAGCACACTTTGTGGCAGAGTGATCCTCGCACACAAGCAGGGCATTGCAGGCAGGAGAGAGTAAGGGAGACAGGCTACACAAAGTTTGTTCGAGTTTATTACAAAACAACAAAACCAAAACCAAAACCGACAGCTGTGCCTACTGTGTGTCCTTCATCTGATGCATGGAAGAAGCAGGCACACTCGCTCACCTGCCGTATGCGCACAGGCACCTGCAGGCCTTGCCTCCCACCTGCTCTGCCTCACTCAACCGCGCCAAATTGGTGCAGCCGGTGTGGTTTCAGCAGTGCTTGCTGGGCAGCACAGCACACAGCGACTCGCCAAACGACACCATGGCCAGCTGCTGACTTGTCTGCTCAAGAATCATGCGTATGCAATCTTCCGTTGTTGCTGTACGGTTTGCGGCAATGCTTTGGTGCAGCAGCTGTGCTTGCTCTGTGAGCTTCTGCAGGAAAGTGCAGCTGCTGCTGCTGCTGCTTCCTTGCTGACTTGCTGCAGTTGACCCCTGCCCTGCTACTGCTGCTAGTGGTGGCTGCAACAGGGGCAGCTGGTGCTGGTAGCTGCAGCAGGGGCAGCTGCTGCAACAGCCAATTGACCACCATTTCGTAGCAATGCAGCGGCTCCTGCCACCTTGGCGCTGTTGGCCTGCCACTATGCTGCGCAAACATTCCTCTGTCAGGGGTTGCAGCAGCTTTCCAGATGACGCCAGCAACTGCGACACCAACAGCAACCACATTGCAGCTGACGCACTGTCACCACAGTTGCTGATTCCACCGTTGTCTGTGCCGTCACTGCCACTGCTGCTGCTACTTCCGGTATCACTGCTGCTTCTAGCAGATCTGCTGATGTTCCTGCCTGCCAGTGCTGTGGATGCTTAAAGCAGGTCCAACATTGTGCACAAGGCATGCAATGCGTCCAACTCTAACTTTGCTTGAACAGCAGTTAGTAGCGCCACTAACAAGCACAATACACAGCTGCAGCTGCAGGGCTGCTCTTAGAGGCCCTCAAAAGTTGTAAGGCTACACCCTGTGGAGATAATGTTGTGCCACAATATGTGACAATGGTGTCCTCCAAGCGTGTTCACCGTTGACGGATGGCGCCCTCCCATCCTTGACACCTCTGCTTTCCGGGCACCACAAATAGCCAGCTTCCTACTGCTGAGCATGGAGCTCCAGGTCTACAGCACTGAGGCAGTACTTGCAACAGTGAAGTACAGTACAGTACAGAATATACTTTACTGTACTGTACTGCACTGTACCGTATACATATGTACGTACTGCACTGTACTGCACTGTACTTTTGCATGTACCAGTACATGCAATTGTCACAGTGCTGTAGTTCCTGACACTTACTGCTATGCAGCAGGAACACATTACAAACCAGCTACAGCAAGCTGTGCTTGTGTTGAAGCAGTCAAGCAGTTGTATTCATTGACCTGGAGCCCGAGGCTTCCATGCTTTTGTGAAATGTCTTGCTTACGGACTGGCCGCAGTGCACCACCGCAAAAATCTGCCTCCATATGCCGTTTTTGTAGTTGCTGTGGATGTCACCGGCGCGTTCTGCCTGCCTTGGCAGTTGAAACTGTGGCAGGCCAGGTCACCAGCTAGGGTTTCAAAAAGAGGCAATCCAGTCGATTCCCGAGAGCGCCGTGATTTTCGACACTTATCAGACGATCTGAGGGTTGCTGGACGGCTGCAAGGAGCGCTGTACGCTTGATCCTTTCAGGCCGAGATAGTGACGATGGCTCTGATCACCTCGCAGTGTCAGGTGGCAAACGCACCAGTAAATCCCAGTCCTTATCACCGTTCCCAATGCCTGTCCAAGCACGAGCGCATCAAGCAGCAATTCCTACTGTGCACAGCAGCAGCTCCAAGCAGCGGCACCCCCAACTTGATCAGCCAAGATCGCCATCATGACAGGCCGTATGGTGGAAGCGGTGGATACGCTGCTAAACAAGATGGAGGTCGGCCACGAGGGCACACGGGCTGAATGTGAGTGTAGACATGCCGTGCTGTGCACATGCGCATGTGCAGTACAAGATGCCGTGGTGGCATTGGCATGATGCAGCAGGGATAGCAGGCATATGGTGGCAATGCTTTGCAACCATGGAAGTCAAACAGGCGTTTGCTGTTGATGATTTCTGCTTGCTCGGAGTGCAACGTCATGCAGTAATGCTCGCACTACAGCAGCGGTTGCATCTGCATTGCTTTCTGCGAGCCTTGCATTCGACGCCCCACACCTATACTGCTGTTACTGCCGCTGCATGACATGCATTGCCGTTCAAGCCAAGCTTTGCGCTCACATGGCGCTTATCAGTGTCATCAGACGCCCGCTTGGGGGACGATAGTCAGGCCTAGCTCTGCGGCTAACACTGCGGTGCAAAATCATCCACAACTATGAGCGGCACTGTCGCTGCTCACTCTGAAGTTGCATTGCTGTTACATTGCTGTACCATGCCTTTCTATGCTATCGATGCATCACCAAATACTGCTTCATGCCATGTTGGAACCTGTTGTCTGACCACCGCCAACTGTGATGCTGCTTGTGTCTGATCATACCTCAACAGGCGGCCCCACTGTTGCTGCCAAGACGCACCCAGATGCCAAGATGCATGCCGTGTCATGGATGGGCAGCAAGAACATGCAAGTCAAGGAGATCCCTCGCCCCATGGTCACAGATCCTGTGAGTACAAGGGTGTGCTGTCACAGCACACGTACGCACGCAAACTGTGCAGTGCGAAGCACATTTGTCAGGGGCAGGGTTCCAGCACAAAGCACGTGACGACGCCCGCAGCGCGCGCGCACAGGTTCATGCAAACAACGCTGGCTGCACAGCCGCAAGCCATGGGATACGGTGATGCGGGCTACAGCTCGGTAATCCCAAACGCACGGCAGAGGAAGTAGAAAGCAGGTCGTGAGAATGTTGTGCGCGGTCTGCCATCACCCTACCCTGTTGCTGTGTTCTGCACTCGCCTACGGCCACAGGACAAACGATGTGGTAGGGTATAAGGCAGGCTGTGTTTGGCCAATGCACTTGAGCACTCAGCATAGGGAAGGTTGGGGTTGGCATGGCTGATTTTTAGTACAAGTTGAAGGTTAGCTGTGTGCTTATTTGCTGCTGTTGCTGCTGCTGCTGCTGCTGCTGCTGCTGATGGCAAACTGTGCCTTTCTTGCACAGTGTCCAGGCACTCAAAGTCATACTGGTTCTTCTTGCTGCTTCTGCAATTTTTTTGCGGTTGATGTGCTGCATGTGACCACTAATTGGCATCAAAGCACATCCAGGTGCCACCCCAACAATACCCGTTCCATTTTCCTCAGCTACAGCTACCCCAGCACAAGCTGTTCCATGACTATTATCATTATCACTTGGTAGCGGCAAAAAATTATCATCCTTCAAGTTTCGTGGCGCCACAACTTTACCGCGACCTTGAAAGTCAGGATGGTTCAAGTCAAAAGAATCATCGACAACTGCCACGACTATCGAACGAACACCGTGCGTAATATCCCAAGCTTGTTCAATAGAAATATGTGAAGAAAGCGCCAATTCGTTCCCACCATTATTATTGAGATACCATTGCTGTGAATAAAGAGTGTCTTTCGGTTTATAATGCGGCTCTTGGCGGATGATTATATTTGGTTCAGCAATTAAAACTTCTGAGAGTGATTGTAATCGATTTGCAATTTTTATTGGATTTTCGGTAGCCTGTTTGCTGACTAAAAACACAAACGTGTTTGGCAACCCCTCAACAGCTTTATCTTGAACTAAGTTGAAAGTCGCAGCAATTGTCTTGATTTTAGCAGCATTAACTGGAGATGCAAATTGAATTGTAATTTGGTCGCTTAAATAAACAACCGTACCTGGATTATTCTGAATTTGGTAAATATGGCTGGCAAAGTCTACCAACGCATCCGCACGCGCACGTTGCATTGCCGTATCTAGCCCAGATGAACCAACTGTAAATACTTCTAGGTTTGCTCCTGGTATGCTGCGGCGCCAATTAGCCCAATTAACTTGTGATAAATCGATTGAAGATACATTACGACTCGGACGCACGGTAAAGCGGTCATTAACTTTTTCTAATATCAACTCTTCAGCACCGCGCTGTAGAATCATTCCCAAGTTACTTGCTGGGACACCCGAATTTGAAGAAGAATCGAAGGAATTGGTGTTTTGGGTCATAAGTGACGTGCGTAGGTAAGGGAACATGGTTCAATTATTTGTAAGTCTAAATATTATGACTTCCGTTGTATGTAGCTTTGCTTTGTCGAAAGCCAAAACAGAGTTAATATACCCTCAGCTCATTCATCACTGTTTCTCAATATTCTATTCAGTTGTCACACGAAAATATACTCATGAAAGAAGCTGTAACTGTTCCCTTGGTTCGCTTCACTTGTTTGTCGTTGATAGCGGCCCTTAGTCTGTTATCTCCAATTCATGCACAAGCGCAAACCCTGACCCCAAACTCTAACCAAGCGCAACCTATTGACCCCAACGACCCCAACAACTTGCGTCCATCTGGACAAAGCAGTGGTGTCTTGAGCATGGAAGGTGGGAAACGATTGATGTCTGAAGCAGAAACTGCCGTTTCTTCCCAAAACTATGATAGTGCAGTGAAGAAACTTCAAGAAGCCCGAGTTGTTTTCAATCAGCTATCTAATTTCTACCAAGAACTTACCGCTAGTTTTTCAGGTATCGATAATCGTATCGCTGATGTCCAGCGCAAAAAAGCACTCGAAAGCGCTCAAATGCGTGACCAAGCTACCTACCGACTTGCGCTCGTACACCGCGCCCAGAACAAACCTGAACTTGCTGTACCATTACTTGTACAAATTGTCAAAAGCCAAAACCCAACCCGGCAATTAGGTAAACAAGCTTACCAGCAACTATTAGAGTTAGGGTTTGTTGATGCTCCCTTTCCGCGTGGTAGCAGTACTTCTCAAAAATAACGCTCCTCGGCATCAATCGAGTCAAAGTGCATTATTATACCCCAAATTCTGGGCACCTCTTGCCCGTGGGGTGTTTTTTGATATCTCAAGTTTGATATCTCAAGTTTGATATCTCAAGTTTGATATCTCAATCAAACAAGCAGTAATAATTTTGTTAATAATAGATAATGACGTTTTGAGCAACCCGCGCGATGATTAGCGTTTCTCAAGTTGAAACAATGATTAAGGCTTCCCTACCTGATGCCCAAGTTGACGTACAAAGTCCAGATGGTGAGCATTTTGATGTAACTGTTGTTTCATCGCAGTTTGCAAATAAAGGTTTAGTACAACAGCATCAAATGGTGTATCGTGCTGTACAACAAGCTATGTCTAATGACGCAATTCACGCTCTAGCACTAAAAACATATACCCCTGAAGCTTGGCAGGCAACAAGCGCAAACTAACTTAATTCTTTACCATTAAAAAACAAACCATTCAAAGGAAAAACATGACACCTGAATTAAAAGAGCGTCTCGATAACCTGATTAAGCAAAACAAAATCATGGTATTCATGAAAGGCAATAAGCTCATGCCTCAGTGTGGCTTCTCTAATAATGTAGTTCAAATACTCAATTCTTTGGGTGTACCCTTCGAGACTATAGATGTTCTAAGCGATTATGATATACGCCAAGGTATAAAAGAGTACTCTGCTTGGCCTACTATTCCTCAAGTTTATATTAATGGAGAGTTCATTGGTGGCTCTGACATCCTGATTGAACTGTACCAAAAAGGCGAGTTACAGCAAAAGGTCGAAGTGGCACTTGCCTCGTAGTTAATTCAGGCGCCCCCATTAAATCGAGATTAAATCGATTCAGCTAAAAGCCCCAGTCGTGTATACAGTTGTTACCTGGCTGGGGCAAAAAACTTTTATTTAATTAAATCTAACTAAAAATTGAGCAATTGGAAAATTTCACACCATTGCCACTGTTGACTAAAGCAGATGATGTGTTATAATCATCTGCGTTGATGAACTATTGATTAATGTCTCGGTCAAAGCGCATTAATCAATGTCAGCTTAATAGTATCCGTGTTCCGGCTCAGGCTGCGTCATTGTCATCGTAAAATTAGATACATCATAAAGATAACGGGTGGCTTCCTCCTCCAAGCGATGAATCAAGTAAGGTTCAATGGCATTACTGTGTCGCAAGGCGGCTAAATAGCCATCCAAATACATCCGCATATCGTCCGTCCGATAGCCGCGATTCCATAACTCGACGAAGGCATCGGTTATTCTTTGATAGAAGCGGATGGTCTGTGTGTCTTGGAGCATAGCTGCTTTTAGAAATCCGTTTGGAATGAAAATTGTAGAATATTCAAGCTAAAAAGTGAAGTATTAATATCCTAGTGTGACATCAATTCATAGCTGACATATCCCCCTCTAAGAACACTTACAAGTATCTACAGTCTACCCCTATCCTATTCCAGAAGCAGAGGGCTAGGCTAATAGATAAAAGTTATTTTTATTATTATGCATGGAAAATCAATTATTGCATCCCAGAAATCATGGAATAATTGTAACTTTTTTTTCAGGTGGTCAGTGTGATTAATATGTATTTGGCACGATTACGCTGATCACACGTGTAAAAACGAACTTTTGCTAAAATAACTCGTTAAAACAAATAAATTTCACATACGGTTACTTACATTGAAAAGTTCCCTGAATTTGATTAAAAGTCATAAAAATTTAACAATTAGGCTGTATTCCGCTTTGGGTAAGGAATTGGCGGTTAGTTAACGATAATTTTAAGCATTTACTATAAGATTATTTGCAATGGGGGTAACAACGGTTACAAAACCCAACTGCTAGGCTTTGATACTTTGAAATTCTATAGACGTGCTAGGGGTCTTGCCACTGTGGGATCGGTTTGTATTGAAATCGTTGAGGGGAATCCCCACTTGAGGTCTTTGCTTGGTTGGCATTTGCAACAGCTTGACTATCGAGTGCATCAAGCTGCGAGTATTTATCAGGCTAGAGAAGTTTTTTTAAGCCATCAGCCAACGTTAATTATTCTTGATGCTGACTTATCGGACGGTGATGGTATTGAGTTTTGTCGTTGGTTAAACCGTCAACAGCAACCACTGATTTTGATGCTATCCGCGCGTAGTGCGGAAAGCGATATTGTTTGTGGGCTGAAAGCTGGCGCCGATGATTATCTGTCCAAACCTTTTGGAATGCAGGAATTTCTCGCGCGTACAGAAGCTCTAATTCGTCGTAAGCGCACTCCTGTGGCGCCTGCATATCTAGACTACGGGTCATTGCAAATTGATCTAGTCCAGCGTCGTGTCCGCTTTCAGGGAGAATTTATCGACTTAACACCCCAAGAATTTAGCTTGTTGTATGTTCTTGCACAAGCTAGCGGTGTACCACTAAGTCGCTCTGAATTACTGCGTCGTGCATGGCCTGATGCTATCGACAACCCCCGCACTATTGACACACACGTATTATCACTGAGGAAAAAAGTTGAACTCGACCCACGTCAGCCAAGTTTAATTCAAACAATCCGCAACGTAGGGTATCGATTTAATATGGAATTATTAAGTACGAATTTGACGAACTCACAAAAGGCGGCAAAAGAACGCTCTTTCCCAGTCCAAGCATCACCAGTAAGTATACCCAGGTAATTACACAAACTACAATAAACTACTTTCTTAAATAAAATCATCAAGAGCTTCGGCTTGGGAAATTAACTCTTTTAGTAGTTCCCAATTTATATCGCTTTTCGTTTGATTTGAAATCAGGCGCCCTTGTGATAAATGTATAACGCTGTCACAACTCGAAGCTATATCGAGTTGATGATTGACCATTAAAATAGTTGTATTTGTGAGTTGGGAAAGTGTTTGTAATAAGCTTTGTGTAGTGCCAACATCAAGGTTAGAAGTTGGTTCATCGAGCAATAGAACTTTGGGTTGAATAACTAAAGCGCGCGCAATAGCAACCAACTGCCGTTGTCCTACAGAAAGTTGTACCTCAGTTCTTCCCAACCAATCATCAGGGATGTGTAATAATTCAACCCATTGACTTACACGTTGAGTAATTTCAGCTTTGGGTAAACCACGCAAAATCAAAGGGTAAGACAAAGTATCTTTTACCGTCATACCCAGTAACCTTGACTCTTGCGGTACTAATACAACAGAAGAGCGTAATTTCTGTACAGGAATTTGAGAATAATCTTGATTCTCAAAATAAATCTTACCGCTAGTCGGTGTACTTAAACCATTTAACAAACGTAGTAAAAATGTTTTGCCTGCACCAGTTGGCCCGACAATAGCAACGCGGGCGCCTGTGGGTACTTCAAATGAAATATCTTTAAGAATAGAGTATCCTGGTAGATTCTCTTTAGTTTTGACATTCAGCTTGGTATTCAAGCTAACTTGTTCAAGCTTAAGAATAGTTTGCATTTTGATGCTCTTCGTATTAAGCACGTAGAGTGCTTAAAAAATTACACTAGTAAATATTTTTACCACAGAGGCACAATTAATCGTGTCTGTACAAAAATTTAAAATTGGCGCCATCTTCTAAATAGTCCAATCTTCAATGATTAGTTCTGGGACTTTGTTAAAATCTTGTAGGTTTCTTGTCAAAATAACAGCGTTGTTTGCTAAGGCAATAGAGGCAATACGTAAATCTTGAGTACCTATACGAATACGTTGTGCCTTGAGTGATTGGTAAATGCCTTCAGATTTTAAATCATACTGAAGAATATTAAATACAGACAGCACCATAACCGTTTCTACAAGTCGCTGATAAGCACTTGATCTAGTAACAGCCTCTTTTGCTTCTGCTATTTGGGCTAAACGCCCCCTTAACTGTTCTTCTACGTTGATAGCAGTTGTCGTCAGCAGAATTTTTGATGCTGAAAGTTTTGTAATCAGAGTTGGATGATTTCTTCCGTAAAGACTAAGGTGGTCTGTATCTAAAATGTAAATCGTCATCACTCATCCACCGTAGCATTTGATTCTTTGCGAATGGTAGCGAGTTTCTCCATAAAATCATCGAATGTTGGGTCTGAAGCAAATATTCCCGCGTATTTCATCTGGTTTGTATTTTGATTCGCCTCTTTTTGGGCATCTACTTCAATTGTTACAAATTTACCTTTCGCTAATTGTGCTTCTAAAGCAGATTTTACGTTAGAAATTGCTTCTTCCTCGGTTTTTCCTTCAACGGTCAAATTTGGTATTCCTAGCACGGAAGCTACAAAGTGCTGTTCAGATTCATTTTTTACAAAAACTTGATATTGCATTTTACGACTTTTCCATTGTTTTCAATTTGTTTAACGAACGTTTGTTCATTTAATTTTCTTTCTCTGTGAACTCTGTGTCTCTGTGGTAAAAATCATTGTCCTAAAGCAGTAGTGATTGTCCAAGCGTCAACTAATAGAAGTAGTGTTGTAAATGCTAATAAAATTACATACATCCAAGGTTGTGCGAGCGGATACACATCTTTTGTATCAATACCAGTTTTTTCTTGGACTAGGTTTAGTAAACGCGCGAAACCTGCTATTCGCATTGGCAATAAGTAAGCTTTATCATCTTTACTCAGAAAATAATAAACTAAACCACCTTGACCAGTAGTACGGGGTTTTAGTTCTTTAACTTGTAACCACGGTAATGACCATCCTTTGCGGAAAAAGCGTGGCACCCAATTGGGGTATGTTACTTGAATTGATTCGTTATCAACAACAACTCGTTCGCACAGTACTGCGTACAAACCTATTAAACCAATGCTAATCCCTAGCCATAGTAATGCGGGAGGTGTTGGCGCCTTAGTTGCTTGGGCTAAAAAAGGTAAAGGAACGGTTAGTGCTACGTATAAGCACAAAAGAGTAATTCTAATTAGGGGTGATAGACGAAAAATTACTGTTTGTGTACTTGTGGAGTTTGTTGTTGTCATAATCAAAATCGCTGCTCTACATATATATCGTAACGACTTTGCCGTGGTATGTTGTAGCATATCTGTCCCAGATGTGCGTCCGGTCAGGCGAGACGCCTAACCTACCAGAACTATTGACATAGACCACTAGTTTTTTTATGTGGTGACTCTTGGTGAAGATTAGGGGTGTACTAAGGTAAATATTTTTGTACTACGTTCCAGCCTGTTAGGGAAACCCAGGCAAAGGCAAAGAATAAAATCAGATTAGTGCCTATGTGTACAGGTCTTGCCCAACGATGGTTGGCGCCATTTATTTGTGTGGCGCTGAAAGCAGAAATTAATACTAAAAATACTACTATTAACCCAGCAACTAGGTGTGAAGAATGTCCTAGGGTTCCGAAGTGACCTAATGTGCCAACTATACCTATAGCTAAAAGTAATAGTACTAGCGCTACCATACAGGCGCCTATTACATAATGAAATAAACGCATAGCACCTGTTCTATCGGTAAATACACCACTAAAGCTATTGCTAAATAGAGGTTTTTGTGCATTGCGAGTGTAAAACATCCACACACCTGACACCGCTAGGAAAAAGTAAGCTAGTACGGATAACCCCATTGACCATGCTGCAATTTTCCATAACCAAATAAACGAAGGCAAATTCATAAGTAGGGTGCGTGAAGGCCATAACAATACTTAAACGAAGCTAGCATCTAATAGCCTTCACGCACCTGACCAACAAGTTATAAATTACTAATTGAATAAAATAGGGCTGCTACAGATAGCAACCCTTAATGATTGAAAATCATTTTCTCTTAGGAATTGATACTAAACTAAGGCTTTTAAAGGTTTTGTCGTATCTCCAGATTTTGTCTGAATTGGCAATACATTTGTTTTGTTATTGATATCCACTGGTTCAAAGTTACCACCATCATCATTATCATCGACAGAAAGACGATTACACGGAATGTTATCCGAAATAATTGCACTTGCCATCATTCCTGTGTGAATTTCTAAATGAGCTTCACTTGGTGCTTCAAAAACCAGTCTTTGTCCCGGAAAAACAACCCGTTCAAAGTACCAGTTAGGAACATCTGAGATGCGTGCCACTTGTATTTTACTAGTGGCATTCACGTAACAGCAGAGAATCTTTCCAGATTGCTCAGGTGGTAAGGAGTCTAATATTTGAGCCATAACACGCGCTCGAAGCTTTACGCCACAATTTTACATTACAGATGCCAAGCTAACACTGGGTGATCCCCACATGCTGTAACTGTGAATACCAACTTCAATATTCGATTGCAAATCTACCTAAAGACATAAAATACACGTAAAGCGTTTGTCTTGGTAAAAGTATATTTATGAAATTTTCGTAAAAATATATGCCTTTTACGCAATTATACACTAACGAATACAGTTTTTTCACAACACGAAAAATCACTCTTGATGCATTGTATTCACTGATGTTGACCATTAAGTACGTCAATACCGAGGTTATATATAGTTAGAGGCGCCGGAGCTATTACATGAAGGTAAATAACATTGAAATTGTTCGAGCAATACTTTTGTTCTGACTGATAATCACTATTAATCGATTTGTCAAGTAAAATAGGAGTAGATTACATAAATCAAAATAAATTTAAACTTTTATTAAACTTTTATATAGAATTACTCACTCTACCCCTCAAAACCAAAGTCCAGATGGAAGTTAAAACCGAGCAATATACGAACAAGCGAATACTTTACGTTCGCCTTCCTTGTAACCCCATCTTTCCGATTGGGGTCGTTTATCTATCAGACCATGTTCACAAGCAGTTTCCCAATATCGAACAGCGGATATTTGACTTAGGAACTGTACCACCTTTGGATTACACTTCGGCTTTAGACCGTTGTATTGATGAATTTAAACCGACTTTGCTCGTGTTTTCATGGCGGGATATCCAAATTTACGCACCAGTTGGTGGACGTGGTGGCAACCCACTCCAAAACGCCTTTGAATTTTACTATGCCAAAAATCTGTTTATTAAATTACGCGGCGCCTTGGGTGGTTTACGAATTTTTATCGCTTACTACGTTGAGTTGTGGCGTAATATTGGACTCGTCAAGCGGGGGTTGAAGCGCGCGCAGCAATATCAACCCGAAGCTAGAGCTATGGTCGGTGGTGGCGCCGTTAGTGTATTTTATGAACAATTAAATAAAAGCTTACCAAAAGGTACAATTGTTTCGATTGGTGAAGGTGAAACGCTTCTAAGTAAATTATTAAGCGGTGAAGAGTTTCGCGACGAGAGATGTTACGTTGTTGGAGAGCAGGAACCGAGAAAACGTTTAATTCACGAACAACCAACTCCACTCGAAAAAACAGCCTGTAATTACGACTATATAGAAACCATTTGGCCTGAGTTCAACTACTACTTGTCCGAAAAAGACTTTTATATTGGTGTACAAACCAAACGCGGTTGCCCACACAACTGTTGTTATTGCGTTTACACCGTAGTTGAAGGTAAACAAGTGCGTATTAACCCAGCAGACGAAGTTGTGGCTGAAATGCGTCAGCTATATAACAGAGGAGTTCGTAACTTCTGGTTTACCGATGCCCAGTTCATCCCCGCGCGTAGATTTATTGATGATGCTATTGAGTTATTACAGAAAATCGTAGATTCTGGAATGACTGATATAAATTGGGCAGCATACATTCGTGCGGATAACGTTACACCTGAATTATCCGACTTGATGGTCAAAACCGGGATGAACTATTTTGAAATCGGTATAACCAGCGGTTCACAAGAACTCGTGCGGAAAATGCGAATGGGTTATAACCTACGTACAGTTCTACAAAACTGTCGTGACTTAAAAGCTGCTGGTTTTAATGACGTAGTATCTGTAAACTACTCGTTCAACGTCATTGACGAACGACCCGAAACTATTCGTCAAACCATTGCATATCATCGCGAACTCGAAAAGATATTTGGCGCCGACAAAGTAGAACCTGCTATTTTCTTCATTGGTTTACAACCTCATACGCACCTTGAAGAATATGCTTTCAAAGAAAATATTCTTCAACCAGGTTACGACCCCATGAGCTTAATGCCGTGGACAGCCAAGAAACTACTGTGGAACCCCGAACCGCTTGGTTCCTTCTTCGGTGAAGTTTGTTTACAAGCTTGGAACCGAAACCCCAACGACTTCGGACGCGAAGTGATGAAAATCTTAGAAGAACGTTTGGGATGCGCTCCTTTGGAAGAAGCACTATCGGCGCCTATCGAGAACAAACAAAAACAACTAGTAGGTGTTTAATCCTAATGTAGAGACGTGATTAATCACGTCTCCATTAATGATTGTGTTTAAATTTGTAATATGAATGGATTTATAAAACTAACGAATTTCCTCAACCAGTTGGAAAGATATAAGATACACTATACGTTAGCTCATCATCGGGAAGAAGCGATAATGGTGATAGTGGCAATTCCTGGTCAACGCTGGGAAATAGAGTTTTTTAATAATGGTTCTATTGAAGTAGAAAGGTTTATAAGTAGCAGTAATGAAATTGAGGGAGAAACTACTTTGAATGAATTGTTTGCTGCCTATATTGATGATACAGAGGTTTTAACTGTATTAAGTTAAAGAATTGATTGAGGAAATATCTTCTTTCCCGTGCTTCCAAAGTAAGTAGTCGATGTACTTATTTACTTCTTTTACTAAATAATCTGGCATTTAGCTTATCTTCGCAATAGTTTTATTATGAATACTCATATTTAACTGATAATTGAAGCTTTATATTGTAATTGATTTGAATATTATAGCTATTTTATAGATAGTGGTCTGTGTCATTAATTCTGGGGTGTAGGCGCCTGACTTTAACTCTCTTAACTCTTGTCTCTGTGTCTCTGTGGTAACAAATATATTACACCAAAATTAATGACATGAACCAATAGTGGTCTGTGTCATTAATTCTGGTGTGTTGTAGCATATCTGTCCCAGATGTGCTTCCGGTCAGGCGAGACGCCTAACCTACCAGAACTTATGACATGAACCAATAGTGCTTCATATGATTAATTTTGGTGAGTTGTATGTGAGGCATAGCCCACCTACTATCGTCACAAAATTATCAAAATTTCGACACATTGTTCTGCGGTACAAGCCATCAAAATTAATCTCATGCAACACCAATAGGCGCCGTATATATAAATATTGTTTCATCGGTAAAGAACGTTTATATTTATTTATATACATCCCAGGCGCCCCATAAAGGTTATTTTCACTACTACCATGCTCGAAGGCTCTATTTTACAAAAACTTGAAGCTAATCATCGTCATAGTAAACGACCGATACGATTCGGTGTGTATTTTAAAAACACTTTGGTTTCGCTATGTCATGCTTTGGAAGACCATATATTAAACGACGATAGCAAACCCCTAGTAATTACGGCTTTCCAACAGGGTAAGTGGTATTTGCAAGAAGCTGAACGATATGCAGATATTACCAAAAACGCTCGACATGTTGTAATCATGGCGGCGCCCGATAGCGGATGGGCAGAGCATCCCACCAGTCAACTACTTAATGTTGACTTGGTAGCACTCGACACTAAAGACCCAGTGGCAGAGGAATGGCATTTAATTATTCTGTCTCCACAATACACAGCAATGGTTCTTTGTCAAGAACTTTCCGAGTCAGATTATGGAGTAGCGGGAATCCCTCAAAACGATTTAGAAAGAAAATTTTACGGGTTGTGGACATTTGAGCCAGAACTAGTCAAAGAAACTGCCGAGGTAGCAATTTCTCATATAAATACCTATAACCCCGAACTAGGACAAAAGTTATTTGAGTATCAAAGTGCAATTCAGACACACGCTGCTACACCCGAAGATTTAAATGCAGTTGTCTCGCGCGTCGTTGACTATCTACAAACAGGGCAGAAAAATACAAAAGTACAACTTCTAGACAATAACTTAGTATCCAACGAAATCCAAGCATTTCTACGGATGGCGCAAATAATGGACTTCTCGGATATTACAAACCCAATGGCAGCATCCGAAGTTGTGGCACTCGCTGAAACAATGGGGCAATTACTTGATTTACCAGCATGGCAAATTAAGCGTTTGCGTCTTGCTGCTTTACTACACCGTATCGACCCATTACAACGTGCCCAAAGTGTATTGACAACTACCTATCATCGCTACCAAGAAGACGCACCGAGTAGTCCCCTGACTTGCCCTTTAGTACCCGGAGCCCAAGTATTACGAACAATGCCAAGGTTACGTGCCATAGCTCAAATTATTGCCCATCAAACCGAATGGTGGAATGGCACTGGGGAACCAGCAGGTTTAGCGGGTGATGAAATTCCTTTAGAATCAAGAATTTTAGCTTTATTATCAGACTTTCAGTTGAGAGTAAATCATAAAAAATCTATTGGCGGTATAAATACTCAAGAGATATTTACTCAAGTATTAGAAGAATGTAGGCAACAACAATCGACACGTTTCGACCCGAAATTAATCGAAGCTCTAACATTACTCGTCATGGGTTTACAACAAGGACTCGAAATACCTTTGCTGGCACCAAAAACTAGTGCTGGAATGTGGTTGCTCGATTCTCGATTAGAAAGTGAAAATAAAGCAAGCCAAGAAATAATTTCTCGTACATAAATCGCAAATGAATATAGAAGCAATTCGTAACGGCACACTCAAAAATGTTGCAGGTAGTGATTTAGAAGACGAGGATTTATCGAATCTAGATTTAACGCGCATTTCTTTAATGGGCGCCACTTTAGTTGGAGTTAACTTTCAAAATTCTAAACTAGAAGGTGGGCACTTAGAAGGAGCGAATTTAATGGGTGCCAACCTTAAGCGAACCGACTTACGGGCAAACTTAATGGGCGCCAATTTAATGCAAGCTGATTTAACAGGTGCTGACTTGCGTGGTAGTAATTTACGCGGTGCAAATTTAATGAGTGCCAGACTTAGTGATGTATCACTTGCAGGAGCATTTCTAAGTGGTGCCAACCTCATGAACGTCAACTTACAAGGGGTAGACCTACGTGGTGCAGATTTACGCGGTGTAAATCTTACAGGCGCCAACCTAAAAGGTGCAGATGTAAGCCGTGCAGATTTACAAGGTGCTAATTTAAGTGAAGCTAACCTAGAAGAAACTGACCTACGCGGAGCAAACTTAGCAGGAGCTAACTTAACTGGAGCTAACTTACTTTGTGCCGAACTTGAAGGAGCAAATCTAAACGGTGCCAACCTAGATAAAGCCTGCCTAACCGGAACACTAGCCCAAAAGTAAATTTGGCATCTTGTGTAATATATCTCTCTTGTGGAATAGGCATCCCTGCCTGTTCCAAATATAAAACAAAAAGTTAGAATAAACCTGAAATAATAATTAAATAAGTAACGAATTAATTTACTTTACTCTCGTTTAATAACACTAAATGCATCATCAGCTATGTAAGCAGTATACAAAAATTTATGGAGCAAGACTTATATCGCATTCCCAATTGATTTGTAAAAAATAATGTTGTTGTAACGAACCGCAAAGTACGCAAAGTACGCCAAGAGAAGAAAAGAAAAGGAGAAAAATGGGCTAACTTTCCACAAGAAACATTTAGCTTTTAACAAAGTAATAAAAAATACATACATATATACGAAATATTACTCAAATAGTTTTGTTAAACCTTGTGGCAAGCTGGATATATATTTAATAGATGTATATCATGGCACTGTTTTACAAGCAATTACTACTTAAATCATTTCAGCTAGGGGTTACAGGATTTCTTGTTGCTACTGTTCCCCTGATGACTTTATCATCTACATTGGCGAATACTCCTATCTCGTTCGAGACGAAAGCGCAAGACCAAGGCAGAAAAATTCCCTTTTACCGTATACCAGCAAGATTTTACAACGGTTCGCAGTTCTCCGAAGGTTTGGCGCCTGTCCGTGTTGGTAAGAAGTACGGTTTTATTAACAAAAGGGGTAAACTTATTATTCAAGCTAATTTCGATGAAGTTTTAGATTTCTCTGAAGGTTTGGCAGCAGTCAAGCTGGACTCCAAGTGGGGTTACATAAATAGAGAAGGTAGATTTAGGATTTTACCGCAACTTGAAGAGCCGAATTTCTTTAGTGATGGACTTGTGTCTGTAAAAGTTGGCGATAAGTACGGATTTATTAATCGACAAGGTAAAGTTGTCATTCAACCATACTTCCAGGAAGTTACCTCTGGGTTTAACGCTGGTTTGGCAGCAGTTAAGTTAGATGAAAAATACGGTTATATAAATAAACAGGGTCAATTTAGTATTCCTGCACAGTTTGAAGGCGCCTTTTTGTTTAAAAATGGTTTAGCTGCAGTAAAATCTGGTGGAAAGTGGGGATTTATCAATAAGAGTGGTAAATTTGTTATCCAACCGCAGTTTGATGAGGCAAATTTCTTTCGAGATGAACTAACACCTGTGAAGATGGGTGAAAAATACGGTTTTATCAACAAACAAGGTAAATTTGTAATTGCCGCTCAATTTGATGGCGCCACTGAATTTAATTCGGACTTAGCAAAGGTTAAAGTTGGCGAGAAATATGGCTATATAAACCGTGAAGGTAAAATTATCATAGAACCAACATTTGAAGATGCCACTGCTTTTAGTGAAGGGTTAGCTCAAGTTAAAGTCGGCGCCAAATGGGGTTATATAAATAAAAGTGGTGAATTAGTCATTGAACCACAGTTTGATGAAGTTCGCCGCTTTTCTGAAGGTGTCGCAAATGTTTGTGTCAGCGGTAAATGTGGTTTTATCCGTAATCCTTTATAACCTAGAGCGCATTCGTAATGCTAATACTGCTAAAAAACTTAATCCCATGATACCAGCCAAGGGATTATCGTTTACTCCTGTTACCCATACAGGAACGGTGCCTGTATATGTAATTAATTTACCGACATTAATAACGTACCATCCCCAAATTAACCCGGCATGAATACCAATTGCTAAACCTAAACGTCCTTTACAACTGCGCTTTGCCCATATACAAACTAAGGCTAAAAGCAATAAGCCTAAAAACTGAGGTGATGTACGAATAATTTCAGGTATCGGTTTAATAAAGTGTGATACTGGAAAAATGATTGCCACTGCCCAAAGTACTACATTTGGTTTATAGTCGCGTTCTAATTCATCGTATAAAAAGCCGCGAAAGAATAATTCCTCAGCGAGCCCTGTTCCAAATGCTGTAGGTATAGCTTCGATAATAAATCTTAATATTCCAGAATTAGCTTGGCGCCATTCTAACCAACCGAATAATCCTTGAACAATAAATAATAGCTCGATACTAATTAACCCTATCGCCAAACCCCGCAATAGTTCAACACCATTTTTTTGAGAAAATTCTAAACCAAGGTGCTTATATATTTTCGGTATAGAGTGAACCAATTTCCCCCAGAACGGTAGAAAAATAAAAAATTCAATTGCCAATAGCCCCATTGTTAAAATGGTGACTAAATTAGCATCGTGCAAAAGTAAATATACTGGTGCCGAAATTGGTAGCCATATTGTAGCTAAACAAGCGAGAAAGCCGAAAATGCGGACAGGGGCTGGGTATTGGGCTAGCAATTTGAGATTAATCATACCAAGTTATTCATATTTAAACGAAGCGTACACTCAAATGGACGCTCCGTTTAAAGTATTTTTGATTCTTGGAATGACGAAAACTTGGAATATCCGGTTTCCTAACCTTACTCGTCTGGTTCAATGGTGCTACTCAAACCATGACCTTTTAACGTTTCACAATAAAACTCAGCATGTTCTTGCGCGCAAGTGATAACTAGAGCAAGTCCATTGGTATGGGCTTCCATCATGATGCTGACAGCTTGCGGTTGTGTAAGACTTGCTACTGTTTTCATAAGAGCTTGCACCACGTGCTCCATTGAGTTGAAATCGTCGTTGTGAAGCAAAACGCGATATCGAGGCGCCAGCTTTCGGGTTGTTGAAGTTTTTTCAATGGTTTCTACTGACACAGTTCTTAACTTAGGTTATTCAAATACTACAAGATGTACTTTGTACGGGGAAAGCTTAACACTTATTTACCATTCTAGATCATCAAACTCGTATCGGCTCACCACAACTCAAATTATTAAGTAAATACCAGTTGATAACCACGTTATAATAGTGTAGACTAATATAGGACTATTTTGTATCTACCATAAGGCTAGTCAGTATAGTCTGCGTCTCTAGATAGATATGCACAAAAACCTAGATTTTCAAACAGGACAAATACTATTCTTGGAATGTAGGCAAGAGCGACTATACACTGAAGTTATTCAAGTCGTAACAGAGCGACAGTTATGCTGGGTTCGTCCGCTATTTCTCGCTGATTTTCAGAACGAGCCTGCTACAATTACTGATTTACGCTCTAGCTCAGATTTACTATGGTCATCAAATTTGTTTCAACCTGCTTTGGATGTTGAAGTCATATCGTTTTTTAGCGTTCTCTTGGCTAAAGAATCTGAGCAAAACCTTGAAATAACAGCAAAAAAACAGCTTCATCGATTTATTCAACAGCTTTGGCGCCAACATTCATATTTGTAGGCATTGATTACAAAATAATCTAACTAAAACCCTTCCAAAGCTTGTACTCTGGAAGGGTTTTGCTTTAGGCTATCCATAACTAAATTTTATGTATACAATCGAAAAAAAGTAACTTTGGAGAGGAAGTAGATTTACATCCAAACTGGTTACATCCAACTGGCAACAAGTTGAATTCGACCTGCATCCATTTCAGCCATAAGCAATTCCAATGCTTCATAGTCTACATCGGAAATGTGACCCATTTCAGTTAACTCATAATTAATCTCGTTTTCTATCTCTGGAGTTAGTTTTTTTATGTTCAGAGCTTTTTCCACAAGCTGACGAATCCCGTATTTCGTTCTCATTTTTGCATATTCCTTAGATTGTTGATTATTTTATATTAGTCATTATCTCAGTCATGGGTTTGTATAAAAAGTGATTTCAGTATGGGTTAGCAGTGATTCAAATCACAACGACTATATTGCCCATTTAACCCATTTATTAAGTTTGTGTGGCATTATATCTTAATAAAATTATATTCGATATATGCTTTGACCCAGTACTATAAAACAGGAGTAAATACCGTACACTTAAGTTGTCAAAGCTTTACAAAGCTTAAATTTGTACACGTAAAGTGATTTTATGA